>DATBBD010000305.1:0-3576 GCA_036271175.1 Polyangiaceae bacterium
GCGCGTTCATTGGGATCGCGCTGTGGGGTGATCAGCGACAATTACTTTTGCAGGCCGGCGACAATTAGATTTGCAGAGCCGGGGGCGTGCTGACGGCATGTGCGAGGCTCTCGATCCAGGGGTTCCGGCCGGGTGCCGGGACCCTCGGAGCGCGATGGTCACGGACAAGCAGGTTCAGCTTCTAAGGCTGAAAATGGCTCAAAAGAAGACAATCGAAGCCGCCGCAGTGGCGGCCGGAATGAGCCCGAGAAGCGCGCACAACTGGAAGACGGGCTCGTTTCCGTCGCGGGCGAACCGTTTCCCCGCCTCCCAGATCCGCGCCGTGACAGCTCCGCGCTCGAGCAGCCCGCGATGGCGTCTACGACATGCTCGCCGCGAGCGAGCACCGCGGGGTCACTCGAGCGGCTCACCGGTTCGAGCGGGATGTCGTACACTTTATCGACGCTCGCGTCGTACGCGGCCGTCGAGAACCCAGCGAGGCCGGCGACCGCGGAGACCGAGACGGTCACGACGGTCGCCGTTGCGAGCAACGTGCGCCTTGCTTTCATGGCTCGCCTCATCCGGTTTCCGCCGCACGGTCGGAGCGCGACCGAGCGCCGCCCGTCGCCCTGTCAGCGGTAGAATTTTCGCGGACGAGAAGCGCGAGCAGCGTCGCGACGAAGATGGCGGCGCTCCCGTGCACGCACAGCGCGTACATGAGCGAGTGCCGTCCGCCCAGGACGACCAAGGTTCCGTCGATGAGGGGCATGACGAGGCACGTGGCGAGCACGGCCGCGAGCGCGCGGCGTTGCCGCAATACGACGAGTGCTGCGAGCGCGAGGCCGATCGAGAGGTCGCGGTCGGCTTTGACGTGAAGGTAGAATCCGTCCGCCGGGTCAGCGAGGGGGAAGCCGAATCCGACCGCTGCGGATTCGGGCGCAATGAACCCGCGGAGGCCGAGAAACAACATGAATGCGACGAGGAGCCAGGACATGACGTCGGTGAGTAGGTGCGTTTTCATGGGTCACTTCATGCGCCTCACGGCGGCGCTGAACCATGGCTCGTCCGCGCAATGACATGGCCGGAACGCTCACGCCGGCACGACCGTGGACACGATGGATGCTAGGGCGAATCCCATGCACGACGTGCTCGGACGCGTCCTCGAAGAAACGGAGCTCCGCGGGCGGGTCTACTGCGAGACCGTCGCGCGCTCGCCTTGGGGGGTGAACTTCGATCGCGTCGATCAGGCGATGTTTCACTTCGTCACCGAAGGCGGCTGCTGGCTCTTCGCGGGACGCACGCGACAGGAGCTCGTGGCCGGGGACCTGGTTCTCGTGGCACCCAATACGTCGCATGCGCTCGCCGATCACGAAAAGAGTCGTCGCGTACGGCTGAGCGATTGGCTCACCGCGCGCGAACCTGGTGAATCGCGGATCGGCGGAAACGAGGGCCGAGAAACGCGGGTCATCTGCGGTGTCTACGAATTCGAGCACGCCGGTCCCGAGCATCCGGTGCTGCGCCTCTTGCCGCGCACGCTCCACCTTTCCGCGCAGCGCATCGGCGAGCGACCCGAACTCGCGAGTACCATGGCCGCGCTCGCGCGCGAGCACGCTTCGGGCGGGCGCGGCGCGTCGCTCGTCGTGTCGCGCTTACTCGAAGTGGTCTTCGTGCAGGCGCTGCGAACCTGGGCCGACGACGAGCCTCCGGGCGGCGCGGGTTTCATCGGCGCGCTCGGCGATCCTGCTCTTTCGCGCGCGCTCGCCGCGCTGCACGACGATCTAGGTCGAGCGTGGAGCGTGACAAGCTTGGCGCGCGTCGCAGGAACGTCGCGTGCGACGCTGGGCAGGCGCTTCAGCGCCGAGGTCGGCGAGTCACCGCTCGGATACTTGACGCGGGCCCGCATGACACGCGCGGCTCAACGTATCGAGACCAGCGACGACGGGCTCGCGGCCGTCGCGCACGACCTCGGGTACTCATCCGAGTTCGCATTCAGCCGCGCCTTTCGTCGTCAGTACGGCGTGCCTCCCGGTGAGTACCGACGACGGCATGCGGGCTCGCTCGGCGCCGCGAGCGCGACCGTCTCTCCAGAGCGATCGAGCGCGAATCGGGCAGGTCGGTAAAGAGACTTCTCCACTTCGACGAGGGGCGGGAGGGGAGGGCGTGGTAGGACTCCTCCGATGAAAGCGAAGATTCTCGTCGAGGGGCGGACCGAGGCGCTGATGGACGTCGAGGTGACGCTGAAGGCGACGACCAAGAAGGGCATCGAGTTCGCGGCGACGCCGGTGGGCGAAGTGGACGTCGCGACCTTGCTCGACAAGGACACGCGGAAAAAGTCGCGGCTCGCGATGGCGAATGGCCGTCAGTACAAGATTCGGTTCCATGCCGAGGGCGCGGCAGGGGCGTCGCCGATAGAGGGCTTGCTCCTGCAGAAGTGACGTCGCGTCGATGCCGAGGGGGCGCACTCGTCTGGGAATGTGCGTCCCCGCGGGTGGAAACCGCAGGGACGCAAATCGCGAGCGCTAGAAGTGCGTGAGTACCTGACTGCAGGGGACGTCGCCGTCGAGGCGCGTGGCCGTGAAGGGGACCGCGGTCGACGAGGGAGTAACACTGATGGTTCCGCTCGTGAGGAGCGTGTTGTTGGAGCCGAATACGGTTCCGTTCGTCGAGAAGTTCGTCGTTCCGTTGATGGTGTCGGCGTCCGTGAGTGTCGATGTGAGCGTCGTCTTGATCGTGAGTCCGACGTAGGCGTCGAGCGAGATGAGACCGCCGATGTCCGAAGGGATCGTCACGCCAGGGTGACCGTCGGAGTCGGCATCGACCGACGTTCCGGAGGCGTTGATGCCGCTCAGGATGGTGATCGCGGGGAAGGGGACCGCCGCGCCGACCTCGGCGTTGAACGCGGGTTCGGTTCCGTTTCCCGTCAACGTCGCGATGACCGTCGGCGTGAACGTGACGACGAGCGAGCTCGCATTCGGCGTGGTCGTCGCATTCAGTCGACAAATGTCGAGCTGGCCGTCGAGCGTGCCCGCCGACTCGGTGACCGCGAGACGAATCACGAGGTCGATGTTCGCCGCCGTGGAGCCGACGATCGGAACCATTTCGTTCCCCGCCGTCTTGATCTCGGAAATCCACGTCCCAGCGAGGCTCACTCCGGCGCCCGCGTCGGTGCTCGTCGTGCCACCGGTGCTCGTCATGCCGCCCGATGCCGTCGTGCCACCCGTGCTCGTCGTGCCGCCCGTGCTCGTCGTGCCGCCGGTCGCGCCGCCCGCGCCCGAGTCTACGCTGGACGTGCCGCCGGTGCCACCGACGCCCGCGTCGCCGCCGATGCAATCGACTTGGATGCTCGCCGAGTCTTTGCACGATCCGTCCGCTTCACTGACGTTCGCGGCGAGCGTTTGGGTTCCCGATGCGGTGCAACGATAGCTCGTCGCCGCGGCGGACGCGTCGCTGAACGTGCCGGCGTTCGACGTCCACGCCAGCGACAACGGGCGACCGTTCACGTCATGTGCGACGGCTTGGACCGCGATGGTGTCGCCGACCGCTGCTTCACCCGGCGCAGCGATCAGCGAATCGATGAGCGGGCACTGATTCAAGCTG
>DATBBD010000306.1:0-11241 GCA_036271175.1 Polyangiaceae bacterium
CGCGAGCAGGTTCGGGTGATCCGGAAATAGCTCCCACAAGATCGGCAAGATCCCTTTCGTCGAGAGGAGCATCTTCCACGCCGGTTCGATCCAGCGAAGTTCCGGCGTTCGACCGATGAGCGGCGCGAACTCGTCGCGAACGATGCCTTCCCACGGGTACAGCTTGAAGAGATTCCGAATCGGTCGATCGCCGAGGTCGACGAACTGCCTGCGCCGTCGATCCCACCCGATGTCCTCCATGTAGATCCCGATCGTCGTGAGCCCGGCTTGGGCGGCGGTGTCGCGCAGGTAGCCGACCGTCATTTCGTCTTCCACGTCGTCGATGCATCCGAAGTGGGCGACGTTTCCTTCGAGATGCGGACCGAGGGCACGCCACGTCGCGACCAGTTTTTCGTGAATCGAGTTGAATTGGTCCTTTGCCGGGAAGCACTCGGTCAGCCACGTCCATTGGACGACCGCGCCTTCGAGCAAGCTGGTCGGCGTGTCGGCGTTGTACTCGAGGAGCTTCGGAACGCCGTCGGGTCCGAACGCCAGATCCATGCGCCCGTAGACCGACGGCGGGTCCTCGTCCCAGCTCCGTTCGATCCACGGGACGGCGAGTGCCGGGACGCCGAGCTCGGCGTAGCGACCCTCTTCGATCACCGTCGCGACCGCCTCGAGGCACAGGTCGTGAAGCTCGGCAGTTGCCGTTTCGATGACGTCGATCTCGCTCGCGTCGAAGGTGTAGTAGGCGCCCTCGGCCCAGTACGAAAATGGCATCGATGCATGTGCGCCGCTCGAGTGAAAGAGGAGCCCTTGTTCTTCGACGCGGCGCTGCCAATCGGGACGCACTATCGATGAGCAGCGCCTCATCCGCCGCGTCCTCCGAAGTAGTTTCCGAACCCGCCTCGATGTGCGGTGGTGTAAGGACCCGGCATGCCGCTCACTTGGCCGACCGAGAGCGTCCATCGACTCGCTCGGTTGCACGCGTCATCATCCTCGTCCCAGAGGCAATCGTCCACGTCGCGAACGGGCATGCCTCCGTCGGCGCTGACGCTGTTTTCCGGTGCGTTTGCCGCGTCTTCCGGCTCTTCGACGCACCCCGCCTGAAGGTGGGCCATCGCCGCGGAAGCGAGCAAAGGAAGCAAGGTCAACCGAACCGACGTGGAGCGGCGCATGCGCGATCCTTTCTTCTCGTCGCGTCATCGACCGAACCCCCGTGTGTTTCCTCCTATTCCTTCATCGCGGCGGGAGCGACAACGTCTCGGGCGCGTCGGCTCGTTCGACGCGATTGCGACTCTCGCCGCGTACGAAAGCCGCCAGGTTCGCGGTGACTTCGGTGATGAGCCGCTCACGTGCTTCGACCGTTGCCCACCCGAGGTGCGGCGTCACGACGAGGCGCGTCGACCACGGCTGATTCGCGTCGAGTAGCGGATGACCCGCCGCGGGCGGCTCGCGCTCGAGCACGTCGAGCCCCACGCCCCCGAGCCGTCCCTCTTCGAGCGCGGCGAGCAGCGCCGCTTCGTCGATGAGGGCGCCGCGTCCCGTGTTGATCAACACCGCGCCGGGTTTCATTCGCGCAAGTGAGTCGCGGTTCACGATGTGCCGCGTCGACGGCGTGAGCGGACAATGCAACGTCACGACGTCTCCCTGGGCGAGCGCATCGTGAAGGGGAACGCGCCCCGGCGTCGTCGACCCGGGAACCGCCGCGGCAATGACGTGCATGCCGAACGCGCGTCCGATCTCGGCGACCGCGCCGCCGATCGCGCCCATGCCGACGATCGTCAGCGTTTTTCCAGCGAGCTCTACCAGGGGACGCAGACAAAACATGAAGTCGGGCGAGGCCGCCCAGCGCCCGCTTTTGACGGCGCGGTCGTGGCCCGCCACGTCGTGCGTCCATTGAAGCACCAGCGCGAAGACGAGCTGCGCGACGGAGTGCGTCGAGTATCCGGGGACGTTCGTGACGGCGATGCCGCGCTCGCGACACGTCGACAAGCTGACGGCGTTGGTCCCGGTCGCGACGACCCCGACGTAACGGAGCTTCGGCAATCGTTCGATGAGCGGGGGATCGAGCAGCACCTTGTTCGTCAAGAGCGCGTCGGCGTTTTCGGCGCGAACGACGAGGTCGGTCGGCCGAGTGCGCGAGTGCACGACGACCTTACCGAGCGCGCGCAGCGGGTCCCAGGCGGCGCTATCGCCCTGATCGGCCGGGAACGAATCCAAGACGACGATGTTCATCGCCGCGAATCATAGTTCACCTGGGCGGCGGCACCGTTCGGCGTCGTGACGCTTTCGTGAACGTCGAGGGCCAGGGCGCAGCCGTCGAGGCCGCTCGCGTAATCGGCGCGCTTCGCGACGGTGATCCAGCTCGGATCGGCGTGCTTTCGGAGACGCAGCAAGACTCTTCCGGCGCCGAGGTCGACGACGCCGACGCGCACGTCGTGGGGCCGCTCGCCGTCGAGCTCCGACAGACCTCCCGACGCGCCGGGCTCGTCCATCGCGAACAACAGCACGTGCGCGGCCGCGGCGTTCTTCGCTTCGTCGAGCGGGGCGTGGTCGAGCTCGCCTTCGAGTCGAACGACGTCTTCCTGCGTGGCCGCCGCGCGCACTTTTGCTCGCCATGACGGCGCGAGCAGCGGCAACCCGACGACGGCGTCGAACAGCCGATGGGCGTTCGCCGTGTGTTCGCGCAAATGCGAACCGCCGGAGAATGCCGCATGCACCCTGGCGAGCATCGCCGATTCCGATCTCGTCGAGGGACGATCCAGGAGACACAAAAGAAATGGATCTTTCCGCGACGACGCGGACGCCTCTTCGACACCGGTCGAGCCTCGAAAGTCGGCGAGCGGTCCGCGGACGTAGATCACGGGCGCGGCGAGGACCGTCGCGAGCGCTCCGGGCGCTCGGAGTGATTCGTCGACGTAATCGCCTTCGTACGGACCCGCGGCGCGCGTGAGCCAGACCTCCACGCGGTCGACGGCGTTTCGGTCTTCGGCCAAGAGCGACGCGCTCTCCTTCTCCACGCGCGCGAGCACCGCCGCGCGCGAGCGCTCGAGGTCGACGCTTTCTCGGCGCTTCAAGAACACGAGCGATACCGCGGCCACGACGATGCCGACCAACGTCACGAACCGGAAGAGCGCGACGAACCGTCGCTCGACGGCCATCCCGCCGGGGCGACCTTTGCGAATGCTCGCCTCGATCCGCCGCGCCAGCGCGGGCGACATCTTGGAGTTCGTGAGGAGGGTCGGCATCACTCCCGCTTACGGGTTCGGTTCTCTCCAGCGAGCGCGAGGTTGTGTTCGATGAGCGCCATCAACTGCTCGCCCGTGACGCCGAGGCGCGCCGCGGCGTGTCCGGCGAGCGACGTGTGCGCGACGCCCGGAACGAATTGATACGTCGGCTCTTGATCGGCGCCGAGCTCGACCTGCAAGAACCGAAGGTCGGCGATTTTCCGCTCGCGTTCGAGGCGCGCGGCGAACGCGAGAAAATGAGTCGTGATGAACGCCTGAGGCCTGAGCCGCGTCAGCATGCCGACGACGAGCTCGAATATTTCCTCGCCCTCCGACGGATTCGTTCCCGAGCACAGCTCGTCGAGGATGACCATGGCGCCCGGTGGAAGCCGTTCGAACAGGGCGCGGATCCGCATGAGCTCCATGCCGAGCCGGCCTTCGGCTTGGTCGGCCTTCGTTTCTTGAATCAACGAAACGACGAGGCCCGTCGCCCACGAGAGCGACGCGGCGCGCGCCGGAACGAAGACGCCGGATTGTGCGAGGAGCTGCGTCAACCCGAGCGCCTGCAAGAGGCGCGTTTTGCCGCCCGAATTCGGCCCCGTCACCAGCGTGGTCCTGTCGTGCCGGTCGACCGTCACGTCGCAGGGAATCACCTTCGTGCCGAGGGACAAGAGCAACGGATTGAAGAACCCTTCGAGGACGAGCGGCGCTTCCGCGGGAACGAATTTCGGCAAACACACCGCGAGCCCGGCGGCGCGCGCCGTGTCGCGGAACCCGAGCGCACCGAGGTAGAACTCGACGTCTCCGAAGAGCTGGATGAACGGGATCACGTCGTCCTTCAAGCCTTCGAACACCGCGTCGATCAGGCGCGCCATGACTTCGCGCTCGCCGAATTGAAAGCCACGCGCGAAGAGCTCGACCTTCGTGAGGAGCCGGCGCCACGCCGACGTGACGAACGGATTTTCGTCGTTCTTCTGCACCGACACGACGCGGAAGCCTCGAATGCGTCCGTCGGCGCCGACGCCGACCTTGAGACTCAACGTCGCGAGGTTTTCGTCGTACCGGAGCAAGTCCGCGAGCGACTGGAACGCCTCGCCCGACCGGACGCGCTGCCCGAACGCGGCGAGTCGCGACAAGCCGGACTCTGCTTCGCCGAAGCCGTCCGCCATGCAGTCGACGATTTCCTTCACGAGGGCGAGCACGTCGAGTTGCCGCCGGTTCGTGTCCCAGCCCGGCCCGGTCGCGCCTTCCAGCAAGGTGCGAAATCTGAGGAGCATGACGTAGAGCCGCTCGAGCTCTCGGCGGAGCTCAGGCGAATCGGCGAGCTCCCCGAGTACCGCGCGACGATGATCGACGATCGCCGGGTCGGCGGGCGGCCGCGCCAGGAGCCGCACGAGGTGCGAGGTCGACACGACCGACTCCTTCGCGCCGACGCGAATTTTGAAGCAGAGGGCGACGAAGTTCTGAAGGAACAGATCCGCAGCGAACGACCCCGGCTGCCACGTCGACGGCGCAACCTGGGCCTGATCGAGCGTTTCGCCGAACAGGCCGCCGGAGACGCCGCTCGCGAACGCCAACGTGACCGCGAGCTTCGTCGCTTCGAAGTCGAACCGCGCCGTCGGGGTCGGGTGCAGGAGGTCCGGTAAGAGCGCCCCCGCGTCGGGCCCGACGAACGTCTCGGAAGCCGCTACGGCCATCGTGAGTTAGACAATCGATAAGGCCGGAAGTTCCGCCTTTCAATGCTTGGGGTGCGCGATGAAGAACTTCATCACCTCTTCACCCCAGTTGAACGACGCCGCGTCGTTGCACCCGAACGAAATGAGCTGATCCGGCGGAACTACAGTCCCGCTCGACGGCGTCGGCGTGAGGTCGGAACTGCCCGGGTAACAATGCCCGTCGAGGGCGACCCCGAAGAACGACGACGTCGTTTGGTACTGGTGCGTGATGTACTCGAACGGGACGCCGTCGGGGTTCAGGTAGCGCGTCCGCGTGAACGTCGCATCGCCGGCGATCCGCGTCCCTGCGCCGAGGTGCAGCGTCGAAAACACGTTCGATTCGATCCACGCCGCGGAGCACTTCGGATCGACCAGGCCGTCTTTGGTGCCTTGCACGTAGAGCACCGGAATGTCGTGCGCCGGCACGTCTGCGCCCGCTTCGCCGCCGCTGAATCGACACGCAACCTCGGGCGGCGTGAGCCCGGCGTTGGCCAGATCCGCACATTGATAGGCCGCAGCGCCGGGCGCGATCGACGCGAGCATGTCGGAGTGCTGGCAGAACCAGCGCCACGTCATGTAACCGCCCTCCGAAAATCCGGTCATGTGGATCCGGTTCTGGTCGGCGTGAAACGCGGTTATCACCTGGGTGAGAATGTCCATGACCCGCGTGTCGTCGGCGGGCATGCCCGGCGCGTCCGCGACGAAGAGGCGCTGATTGAGCAAGATGGCGTTCTGGAGCGCGTTGGGCTGAATCACGAGGTAGCCGTGCTTCATTCCGAGGGCGCTCAGGTTGGTGTTCTTGTCCTCCATCTGCGAGCTCATCATGCCGCCGTGGACGTCGACGATGATGCCGCAGGCCGTCTTCGTGCACTGCTCCGGCACGGTGACGACGTCGATCGTCGTATCGCAGCTCACCTGGTGAACCCCCGGCGTCAGATCGTCGGCGGTGAGACACCCGACCGGCGCCGGCGGCGGCACCGGCGCGCCGATGATCGGGCCGTCGTCGCTCGCGTCGCGCTCGTCCCCGTCGTCGCTCGCGTCGCGGTTGCTTGCGTCGGTCACGGACGATGCGTCCAGGTCGATGGACGCATCGCGCGCTGGGCTCGCGCCCGAACCACTTGAGCCGCCGAAGGCCGTGTCGCCGCCGGACCCTCCGGAGAAGGCGCCCCCACCAGAAGCCGCGAACACGCCACCCGTAGCGACGGCCGACTCGCCCCCCGTGTTCGTGAAAGGCGCTCCCCCCGACGCTCCGCTGGTGGTCGCATGCGTGCCCGACGAGCTGCAGGCAAGCGCGCTGGTCACGCACGCGGCGAGGACGATGGCGCGCGACGCCCGTGACGCCGCAGCCCGTCCGGCGCGCGAGCGGCGCGCGCCGAGGCTCGTCCCTTCGGTTTCCCTCGCCGCGTCGCGCTTCAAGATGTGCTTCGCGGAGTCTACTACGTCGTTCGATTGTCGGTGGAGGTGTGCGGGGCGAACGGCCGCTCTGATCTCAGGCAGATCTCAGGCAGAGGCCCTTGGCGACTCGCGCAGTGTGCTCGGGACGCCCGGTTATGCTAACCATTTATGCTCGGCTTCCATGAGCAACGCGTCTGAACGGCCCTTTCGCAACGCGTCTGAACGGCCCTTTCGCAACGACCCCTCTCCCGATCGCGATCGCCGGACGACGCCTGCCGAAGCGCGCGAAATCATCGTTCCCCACCGGCTCGATGCGGGGCCCATGACGGCGGTCCGCAACGTCATCATTCAGTCCTCGCTCGCGCAGCTCAAGGTCGCGGGCTACTACGACCGATACGTCAAGCTCATCGACCCGCTTGCGCTCGGTGAGCTCGAAGCGGCGATCAGCCCCGGCTGGGTTTCCGTCGAGCTTGCCACCGCCCACTACCGGGCTTGCGAAAACCTACGTCTCACCGCACAGGAGTTCTCGACGATGGGCGAGCGGGTCGGCGAACGCGTCCAGGAGACCGCGTTGGTCACCACGAGCCGCAAAGCGCGCGAGGCGGACTTCGACGTCTGGGCCGCGACCCCTCAACTCAACCGCATGTGGCCGCGGTTGTTCCAGGGCGGCAGCGTCCAGGTCGTGAAGATCGGTCCCAAAGACAAGCTGCTCGAAGAGCGCGGCATGTCGCTCAACTGCTTCGAATATTATCGGCAGGCGCACGTGGCGGCCGTCCGGACCACGTACGCCTCGCTCCCGATCCGCAACGTGGTCGCGCGGGTCGTCAGCTACGATGCGAAGGACGACGAGATGGTCGTCCGCGTCACCTGGGTCTGATTACCAGTTGCCGGTGGCGACCAGCTCGCTTCCCGGCGTGGCTTTTTGTTTGCCGAGATACTTCGCGAGCACGACGACCATTTGCCCGCCTTTGAACGCCGTCTGCTGGTAGCCCTTCACGTCGGAGAACGTGACCGGGAACCACTGCCGGCTCATCCCCATCATGTCGCCCTTGATCTGCGGCGTGTACGTGATGCCGAGATCGAACCCCGACTCGGTCAGGTTCGCGATCGGCCCCTCGAAGAGCACCCATTTCCCTTTCGCGAGACGATCGAACGCGGTGACGCCGCCTTCTTTCTCTTTCAGCTTCAGCGGCTTTATTTTCTCTTCGATGTCCTTCGCGACGAGGAACCCCTTCGCTTCGGGCACCGCGGTTTCGACCTTCGTGCGCTGCGCGGGCGTGACGGCGAGGTCGATCTTCTCGGGCCGTGACGGCCCGGCCGGCGCGGGGGGCGGGGGCGGCGGAGTGGGGCTCGGCGTCGGTGCGGGTGCGGTCGCGCTCGCCGTCGCGGTTTCCGCGGGCGCGTCCTTCTTGTCGTCACAAGCGACGAGAGCGAGCGTGAGAACCAGAGCCGCGCGAGCCGCGCGACAAGTGTGAGACACGTCGACGAACATGAGACCTCCCGAATCGAAATGTGGACCGTGACCGTTACAGCGAAACGGCCGTCAGCTCAATCGAGCGGGCGGGCTCGGCCGCGGGTACGGAAGGGCCGACGTCGCGCCGCCCATTTTTCTTCGTCTCCCAAGCCCGTCGGCTGCGACCCTTGGTGGAACCTTCCGATAATATTGCATTTTGTCGGCCCCGATTCGACGTCGAAAAAAAGCGCGGCCCGGTGTCGATCGGCGTGGTCGTCGTTCGTCGCCTCCATGAAAACGGGTTCCGACCCCAACACTGGAGAAAACCAATGCGAGTCATGGTGATTGTCAAAGCAAACGAAGATTCCGAGGCCGCCAAGCTCCCGGACGAGAGCATGCTGAGCGCGATGGGGAAGTTCAATGAGGAGCTCGTGAACGCCGGCATCATGCTCGCCGGCGAAGGCCTGCATCCGTCGTCCAAGGGCAAGCGCATCTACTTCACCGGGAAGTCGCGCACCGTCGTCGACGGTCCGTTCACCGAATCGAAGGAGCTCATCGCCGGCTTCTGGCTCTGGCAGGTGAAGTCGATCGACGAGGCCGTCGAATGGGTGAAGCGCATGCCGGCGCCGCACGCAGAAATGCCCGAATCGACGAACGTCGAAATACGGCAGGTGTTCGAGATGCCGGACTTCGGCGAGCTCTCCCCCGAGGTGGTCGAACGCGAAGCGCGCCTCCGCGCGAAGATTCAGGAGAAGAAAGGCTGAGTGCCTCCACCCGCGCCTCCTCGCCGCTCACAGTGACCACTCAAGTGGTCACTGGCGTCGCCTGCGGCTCCGGCGGCGCGACCTCCTCCAAGGGTGTGCTCGCGCGCGCCAAACGCGCCCTCCGCGCACCCGGAGGAGGTTCGCATCGTGCCCTGTGCACGCTCATGCACAGCGCTTCGTACGATGCGCATTGTTTCGCACTCCCGAGTTCGCCCCTAGCGGGTTCCGTCGAACGTCGCTAAACAAGGAGGGCGCGTCGCTAGTGCGCGCGTAACGTTCGTCGGGGGCCGAGCGCAGTAACCTCCATGCGCGAACGTCGCGGGGGTCAGGCATTGCATGACCCCTCCGCGAAACGAATCCCACGCGCGCCACGTCGTCGAAACAGATTGCGTTTCGTCGACGCTCGACGCGGCTGACGGAAGTCTGGCGCCCGAGCCCACGCGGCCGTCGGGCATTCGCGTTTCGAGTCTCGCGAGCGATGCCGCCGCGCGACGGCTCGTCGAAGCACTCGTCGCGCGCGGGGTGAACGTTTTTTTCGGCATTCCCGGCGGTCCGATCTGCCCGGTATTCGAAGCAATTCGACTGACGCCCGGCGCCCGCCTCGTGGAGTCGCGCCACGAAAGCCACGCCGCGTTCGCCGCCGCGCTCTTTCAGCGCGCGAGCGGGCGCACGCCGGCCGTCGTCGTCACGTCGGGCCCGGGGATCACGAACGCGATCACCGGCATTGCCTCCGCGTTCCTCGAGCGCACGCCGATGCTCGTCATTGCGGGCGACGTGGCGTGGGCCACGACGGGCGGGCGCCTCGCGCAAGACTCGGGTCCGGAGGGCATCGACATGGAGTCGTTGGTTCGCCCGATCACTCGCGCTCGCATCCGCGCCGCGCATTCGCGAAGCGTCGTCTCGCAGGCGCTCGCGGCGCTCGACGCCGCCGAAGATCCGTCGAAACCCGGGCCGGCGCTCTTCGTCTTGCCGCTCGATCGCGCGATGGGTGCGTCGCCGGCGTTCGACGTCGCGTCGCCGTCGGCGCCTATGCCGCGTTCGCCTCCGGTGAGCGCCGTCGTTCGCACCGCGCGATGGCTCGCGGCCGCCCAGCGCCCGCTCGTGGTGCTCGGCGCGGGGTGTCGCGGTCACGAACGCACGCTCGAACACTTTTTCGACCGCGTCGCCGTCCCGTTCGTGACGACGCCGCGTGCGAAGGGCATCGTCACCGAAGGGCACCCCTGTTCGCTCCGTAACGGCGGCATGGCCGCCTCGATCTGGGCGCGCCGCTACACCGCGCTGCCCGTCGACGTGTGTGTCGCGCTCGGCACGGACCTCGACGACACCTCGATGGGGTCGACTCGCTACGTTGGCGATCACGGCGTTCTCGTGCACGTCGACCACGACGCGAGCGTGTTCGGGCGCAACGTGCCCACCGCGCTCGGCGTGACCACCGACGTCGGCGCGTTCGTCGCCGCGCTGTCGCTCTTGCCGACGACGATCACGCCGCAGGCCAGCGACGCGCTCCGCGACGCGCGCGCCGTTTCGCCGTTCGACTCGCCCGACTTCGCGTCCGATCCGCGGGTTCCGATCCAACCCCAAAGGCTCCTCGCCGATCTCGAGCGCGCGATCGGGCCCGATGCGCGTTTCGTGACGGACATCGGCGAGCACATGCTGTTCGCGCTGCACTACCTCACCGCGGCGCCCGAACGGTTCTACGTCCAGTTGAATCACGGCAGCATGGGCTCCGGCATCGCCGGCGCGATCGGCCTCGGGCTCGCCGATCCGACTCGCCCGGTCGTCGTCGTCGCGGGCGACGGCGGGATGCAGATGGCCGGCATGGAAGCGCTGGTCGCGCTCCGTGAGCGGCTCCCGATCTTGTTCGTCGTGTTCAACGACTGTCGCTACAACATGGTGCACCACGGCATGCGCCAGATCTTCGGCGATGCGAGCCCGTACGACACGCCCCCCGTCGATTTTTCGGCGTGGGCGCGCTCGCTCGGGATGCCCGCGGCCATCGTTCGCGCGCCGGGCGCGCTCGATCGCTCGCTCGTCGAGGCGCTCTTGTCGCACGGCGGTCCGGCGCTCATCGACGCGCGCATCGACGCTGCGAGCCGCATTCGCGGCGGCGGTCGCGTCGAAGCGCTCCAACACATGTCCATGCTTTCCCGCGAAAAGGACGAAACGTCATGACGGTTTCCATCATCGGCATCGGCGGCTGGCTCCCCGACGAGATCCGCACGAACGACGCTTGGCCATCGAACTTCGGCGAACGCGCGCATGCCGCGGGCGATCGCACGTTCAACGACATTCCGGAATCCGAAGACCCGGTCGCCGCGGCCATCCTCGCGCGCGATCTGGCGACAGAATCGGCGGATCTCTTTCTCGGTGCGAAGCAACGCCGGGTCGCGCCGGAAACGACGACCGCGGCCGAGGCGGAGACGCACGCCGCGTGCGCGGCGCTGACCGATGCCGGCGTGAACGGCGGGGACGTCGATCTGGTGCTGTCGAACTCCATCGTTCCCGACCGCATGTCGCTTCCCTCCGCGGTCTCGGTCGCGCGCGCGGTCGGCGCGCACCGGGCGATCGCGCTCGGTATCGAGGCGATGTGTGCGAGCGCGCTCGCTCAGATCGACGTGGCTCGCGCCTACATCGAAGCCGGACTCGCGAACGTCGTGCTCTTGACGCAGTCGCACCTGATGCTCCGCACCTTTCCGCTCGCGCAC
>DATBBD010000307.1:0-3493 GCA_036271175.1 Polyangiaceae bacterium
AAGATTCACAAGAACGTCGTCGTGAAGGTGCCGCTCATCTCGGACGGGTTGAAAGCAGTTCGTCAATTCCACAAGGAAGGCATCCGCACCAACGTCACGCTCTGTTTCTCGCCGACGCAGGCGCTCATGGCAGCGAAGGCCGGCGCGTCGTTCATCTCGCCGTTCATCGGTCGTCTCGACGACATCGCCGAAGAAGGAATGAAGCTCATCGAGCAGATCGTGCAGATCTACAACAACTACGACTTCGACACCGAGGTGCTCGTCGCGAGCGTGCGGCACCCGATGCACGTCACCGAAGCGGCGCTCATCGGCGCCGACGTGTGCACCATCCCGTTCAAGATCATCCAGCAGCTGGTGAAGCATCCGCTCACCGATGCGGGCCTCGCGAAGTTCCTCGAGGACGCGAAGAAGATCCCGAAGGGCTGATCGGGCGAGTGCCCGCCATCATCGTCAAGAACGCGCGCGGCGCTCCGTCGCTCGACGCGCGAGCGTTGAAACGGCGCGCCGAACGCATGCTGAAAGAGCTCGGAGAAGAAGACTCCGAGCTCAGCGTGGTGCTCACCGACGACGTCGAAATCGAGGCGCTGAACCGCACGCATCGGCGAAAGGCGAAGCCGACCGACGTGCTCGCTTTTCCCATGGACGAGGGCGGGGGGAGCCCCAGCGGGCAGATCCGCCTCCTCGGCGACGTGGTCATCTCGCTCGATACCGCGGCTCGCCAGGCCCGCGAGCGGCGGCGTGAGCTCATGGCAGAGGTCACCCATCTTTTGGCGCACGGGGTATTGCACCTCGTCGGGTACGACCATCGGACGGACGCCGAAGAACGCGCGATGAACGCCGTCGCGCGGCGTCTCGTCGACAGAGCGAACGAGCGCGTCGCGCGACGTGGAAACGTTGTGCAATCGCGTGCGAGATCGCGCCTAACGTCGCGCGCTCGTTGAACAAGTCGGCCACGCGAAGTGGCTTCTTTTCAGCTGGATTTACGCGTCCATGGAGGGTGCCGCTGGGCGCCGTGACGGGTCGTCGGTGTGCGTCCATTCGCCACATCGCGCGTGCACGACGGATCGCTTCGATCACGATCCAGCCCAGATTCCGCCTATTTTTGCTTGAAAGGGCTAGGTGGGCCTGTTATCCGTCGCATGCCTTTGGCGGAGACCGGCGAACGACTGCATCGTTCTTCCGGTAACCAAGAGGGCGGGAAACGGCGTTCTACTAGGACTTTTCCAGGAGGAAATAGCATGGCTGGCAAGAGGCTCACCAAGGCTCAGGTCATCGCGGAGATCTCCGGCGGTACCGAACTCGACAAGAAGAGTGTCGCGCGGATCTTCGATTCTCTGCAGGATCTCATCAGGAAGCAGCTCACGGGTCGTGGCCCGGGCGAGTTCGTCATCCCGGGGCTCGTGAAGCTCCGCGTGGTGAAGAAGCCCGCAACGAAAGAGCGACAGGGCATCAATCCCTTCACCAAGGAGCCCATCACCATCCCGGCGAAGCCCGCGAGCAAAAAAGTTCGTGCGACTGCGCTCAAGAATTTGAAGGACCTCGTTCAGTAGAGCGTGCTTCGCGTATCGACTGCGTAGAGCGGTAATCCCGCCAGGTGAATCCCCGGCGTTTCGAGTAGGCGTCGGGGATTTTCGCGTTTGCGCGTCTCATGCGACCGATCGCCGAGTTGTCCGAAGAAGATGCACGGCGCCTGCGGGCGCTGCTCTTCGATCTCGACGACACGCTGCTCGACGGAACGACGCTGACCGAAGCGGCGTACTCGTCGTTGTTCCGGCTCCGCGAGTCGGGGCTCGCGCTCGTCGCCGTCACCGGGCGACCTTCGGGCTGGGGTGAAGTCATCGCGCGGCAGTGGCCGATCGACGGCGCGGTGACGGAGAACGGCGCCGTCGCGTGTCATCTCCAGGGCGGCAAGCTCGAGCTCTCCGACTTCGCGGGCCCGCGGCGCGCCGAACGTCGCGCGCGGCTCGACGTCATCGTCCGGGCAGTGTTCGAGCGGTTCCCCGACCTTCGCGCGAGCGACGACGTATCGGCGCGCCGTAGCGATTTCACGTTCGACATCGGCGAGCACGAGCGCGTGCCACGCGCCGTCGTGGACGAGGTGCGCGCGTTCGTCCGCGGGCTCGGCGCGCGCACGACGACGTCGAGCGTCCACCTGCACGTCACCCTCGACGGCCTCGACAAGGCCGCCGGCGCGGTTCGATTTCTGGGCGCGCGATTCGGCTGGGATTTCACGGAATCCACGTCGGTTTCGGCCTTCATCGGAGACAGCGAGAACGACGCGGCCTGCTTCGGCGCTTTCCGGACGACGTTCGCCGTACACAATTTCCGGACGCGGCTCACGGTTCCGCCGAGATTCGTCACGAGGGGCGAACGCGGAACCGGCTTCGCCGAGGCCGCGAGCGTCCTCGTGGCGCGGCGCGCGACCGGACAAAAGGATGCTAAGTGAGGGCCCCATGGAGCTCTCCGAGACGGAACTCGTCGCTACCGCTCTTCGCTGCCTGTACCCGAACTATCGCCAGCCGCCGTTCGTCCTCGAGCGCGGCAAGGGATGCGAAGTCTGGGATCACTCGGGCAAGCGTTACCTCGACTTGTGCGCGGGCATCGCGGTCAGCTCGCTCGGACACGCGCACCCCACGCTGTCGCGCGCGCTCGCCGAGCAAGCGGCGCGGCTCATCCACATGTCCAACTACTTCTACAACGAGCCGAACATCCGACTCGCAGAGAAGCTCACGTCCGTCACGAAGATGGACCGCGTCTTTTTTTGCAACTCGGGCACCGAGGCGATCGAAGCGTCGCTGAAGCTCGCGCGCCGTTTCTTTTTCGCGCAGGGGCAGACCGATCGATTTCGCGTCGTGGCGTTCGAGCAATCGTTCCACGGCCGAACCCTGGGCGCGCTCGCGGCGACGGGACAGCCCGGTTACCGCGAAGGGTTCGGACCGCTCGGCGGCGTGACGCACGTGCCGTACGGCGACGTCGCGGCCGTCGAGCGAGCGATGGGCCCCGACGTTGCGGCGATCCTCGTCGAGCCGGTGCAAGGCGAAGGCGGCGTGCTTCCGGCGCCGCCCGGTTTTCTCGCCGCGCTCCGGCGTATCGCCGACTCACGCGGCGCGCTCCTCATCGTCGACGAGGTGCAGACCGGCGTGGGCCGCACCGGAAAATTCCTGGCGCTCGAGCACGCGGGCATCCAGGCCGACGTCGTCGCGCTCGCCAAAGGGCTCGGCGGCGGCGTCCCCATCGGCGCCATGTTGACGAAAGAACGTCTCTCCGAGGCGCTGCCGGCGGGCAGCCACGGCTCGACCTTCGGCGGCAACGCGCTCGCGTCGACCGCCGCCCTCACCGTGCTCGAAGTGCTCGAAAGCGAGCACCTGATCCCGAAAATCATCGAAAAAGGCGACCATTTGGCGCGGCTCCTTGCGTCCCTCGCCGAGCGGCACGGCAAACACGTCGAAGGCTCCCGCGGCCTCGGGCTCCTCCAAGCCTTGGTGCTCAAAGA
>DATBBD010000308.1:0-9963 GCA_036271175.1 Polyangiaceae bacterium
CGGCGGCCGCCCCGGCGGCGCCGCCCGACTTCAAGTAGCGGCGCGCGTGCGTTACTCGCCGTCGCTGCCGGTTGCGTCTTCGCTGAGCACGACGCCGCGCCCGACCAAGAATCGCGCGAAGGCGCTCGCGACGTAGGTGAGGGCATTGCGGTCGTCCTCGGTGAACTCCGCGCCGTCGATCGGATCGGCGATCTCCAGGAGCCCGAGGTAGCGGCCTTCGCTCACCACGGGAGCGCAGAGCACCGATTGCTTCGGCTCGACCAGGAGCCAGCGCCCCTTTGCGAGGCGCGGATCCGTCGTCGGATCGAGAACGAGTAGCGCCTCGGCGCCCTTCATCACGTCCTCGACGAGCGCGTCGCTGTCCGCGGTCTGAAAGTCGATGAGCGCCGCCGTGCGTGCTCCCGAAGCGGCGACGATCACGAACTCGCGCTGATTGATGTCGTAGAGATGCACGAGGATGGCGCGCGGGCGGATCTGGCTGGCGATGACGCCCTGCACGAACGTCGCGCCGTCGCGCACTTCGTCCATGAAATGGAGGGCGTGGAGCGCCTCGAAGAGCGCGCCGACGAGCCGATCGCCGGCAGGACGCACCGTGGGCGGATCTTCGCGCTCGCCGTAGACGTCCCCCGAGGTCGACTCGGGACCGACGAGCACGCCTTCCAACGTGACCGGACCTTCCGGAAAGTCGCTGTCCATCCCGGCTGTATCGGGCGGCGGCATGATCGTCTCGCGCGAGCCCACGATGCCCGGCCTGAGCACCACCGCGGATTCCGTGAGCGCGGGCTTGATCGACTCCGGCGCGTCGTCGTCGGCTTCGATACTGATGCGCTTCGTTTTCTCGACGGCCGGGAGCGGCGCGACCGACGCGAACAGATCCGGCAGGGTGTCTCGTCGCGGCTCCGCATCGGCGTCGAGCGGCGGCGGTCGCAGCCCCGATTCATGGCGTGCGGGCGGAGTCTGTCGGTCGTCCTCTTTCGGCTGCGTGCTCGGGGGCGTGGCCAACACGACGAACCCGAGCCCGACGCGTACGCTGAGGCGCGCCATGCAGCCGGCGAGCATTTCCTTCGTATGCGCGCTCGACGGATCGGCCTGCCACGCTCGCGACAAGAGCGCGATCGCCCCGCCGATGTCTTCGACCGATTCGTGGACCCGCGCCGCCTCCGTCAGCCAATAGGCGGCTGCGAGCGCGTGGTGCGTTCGCTTTGCGGCACAACGGAGCGCAGTTGCGTAAGCGTGCGGATGCCCGCCGACCGCCATGCGAGCGCGCTCGAGCGCCTGATGATCGAAAGGCCGCTCGAGTAGGCCGTTGATGACGGGAGTGAGGTCGAGAGAAAGGGCAGCCATAAGAAACTCCGGGCCCCATGTAAGGGACGGCCTTCATCTATGACACATGCTCCCTCGAGGCAACGACCGCGGCCAACGTTCCCGCGTCGGGTCTCGCGTTACTCTGGTGCCGAAACGCCTCATCTGTCCGCATGCCCAGCGAGTTACGAGTCGGAACTTCGATGAGGCTGGAAGGCGGCTCTCGCGGCGCGCATTGTGTTTCCACTAAGTCATCGGGAACGATTCCGCTAAAGGGTCGGAGCGACATGGCAACCCAGATCCGATGGCGCATGGTTCTCTGCGCCGTCGCGGTCTCGCTGAGCGTGGTCGCCGCGCGCGCCGCCTTCGCGGACGAGCCCGCGCCGTCGTCGACCGCGAATGCGACGCCGACTCCGCCGTCGAACGGAACCGCATCAGCCGCGCAATCGAACGACACGCCAACGGCGCCGCCCGCTGCCGTAACGAAGCCGCCCGATGGACAAGCCGCGCCGACGAACGACGCGGGCGGCGAGACGTTCGACTATCGAACGCCGCGCCTCGAGCCCGCCGGGTTTCCGTTGATCGGAGGCGACAGCGACATCGGCGTCGAGTTCGGCGCCGTGGGCACGTTGACGAAGCTCGGCGGCGACGTGCGCCCGTATCTCTGGAACATGGATTTGCTGATCTCGCTCAGCGCGAAGAGCGATCTGAACGGCACCGAGATCACGCAGCAAAATTATCTGTGGGACATCGACGTGCCCGGACTCTTCGGCGGCAGGTTGCGATTGAACCCCGCCGTGTCCTTCGAGCGCACCGTGAATCAAGGATACTTCGGCCTCGGCAACGCGAGCTCGGCGACGCTTCCCGCGGGCACGCGGGGCGACGCGGCGCGCTTCTTCCAACTCGACGAGCGCGAAGCGCGCTTGCGCGAGCTCACGCGCATCCGCTTTCGTCCGCCGGTCGACATCATGGTCGCGACGACGTTTCGCTACGACGATCCTCACGCTTACCCCGGGAGCCGGCTCGCGCTCGACGCGGCGAGCGGCGCGGTGCGCGGCGTGGGGGAGCTCGGCATCGTGCTCGTCGGCGCCGGCATCGTCTACGACACGAGAGACAACGAATATTTTCCGCGCTGGGGCAGCTACCACCAGATCGGTCTCCGCGTTGCTCAAGGGTTCCCCACCGGCGCGGGCGTCCGCTACGGCGGATTCGGCGCGATGCTCGCGAAGTACGCGCCGATCGGCGGCCCCTTCATCGTCGCCATGCGCGCCACCGTCGACGCGGAGTTCGGCGATGTTCCGTTCTCCGATCTCTTCACCGGGGGACCGTTTCAAACCTACGAAATGATCGGCGGTTCCGCCGCGATCCGCGGCGTGCCCGACGGCCGCTACTCAGGCGAGCTCAAGCTGTTCGGCAACCTCGAGCTTCGCGCGCTCCTCGTCCAGTTTCACTTGCTCGGCCAAGGCTTTCATCTCGGCGGCAACGTGCTCTTCGACGCCGGTCGCCTCTGGAAAAACTACTCCTTCGACTCACCCGAAGACGGACGCGGCATCGGGATCAAATGGGGCACCGGCGCCGGCGCTTACTTGCAATGGGGCCAAGCCGCCGTCTTTCGGATCGAAGTCGCGTACTCCCCCGACGCGACGTCCGAAAATCCAGGGTTCCCGTTCGGGGTCTACGTCGAAGACGGCGTCATGTTCTGAAGCTCAAAATGAAACGTGGAGGCCGGCGCCGGCTTGCAGTGCCGGTCGGCCGTAAGGGAGATCGGCGTCGGCCACGCGTGCGACGGGGCGCGGCGTCAAGAGCAGACCACGCGCGTTGGCCTCGAGCGCGGCGCCGCGCGTGAGCTCGAGCGCCGCGCCGAACCCCGCGGAAAATAGCGCAGTCCACGCCGAGTCCGAGCGCCCCGCGTACCCGGGTCCGGCGGTGCCCTGGACGTCGAGATGGTGCGCGCCAGCCGCGCCAGTGGCGGCGATCGACCAGATGCCGCGCGCGAACAGACGATAGCCGACCTCGGCGAACAACTGCTCATTGCGCAGCGCGAGCGACGCACCCGATTGCGACGCGTGCGCTCCGGCGAGCGGACCCTGAAATCCGAGACCGAGCGCGAACCGTTCGGTCGGCGCGTAGTCGAGCGCGATCGACGGGCCGTAAACGGTGCCGAGCCGCGACAGAGTGGATTGGAACACGACGCCGGCGTCGATGGACCAGCGTTGTTTCGTGGGGGGTGACTGCGCCGTCGCGGTCGCCCAGACGCGCACGTGTTCCGGGGCTCGTTCCGGGCTCGCGCCGACGACGTCCGGCGGCGGTCGATCGCCGGGTCCGAATTCGCGGAGGCTCGTACGGAGCAAATCGACGGCTCGAACTGCGAGGACGTTCGACGCTTCCGTTTGCTGCGCCGTCGCGATCGTCCGCATACTCGTCTTTCCCGTCACGCGATCGCTGATCCAGACGTCGGCGCTCGCCAGACCCAAGGAGCGAACGAGCGACACCGAGGCTACGGCGCGCACGCGTTCGGCGGCTGCGGCGAGCTCGGCGGGCGATGGCGAATCGTCGTCGGCGTCGACCACCAGCACCTCGAAGTCGTGCACCATGAGCTCGCCCTTCAATCGACCGAAGGCCTGAAGCAGCGCGGGGTCGGCGGTCTTCGGTCTCAAGAGGACGATGCGCTGCGCGCTCGCCAGAGACGGCCAGAGGAGAAGTCCGAGCAAGAGACAGACGGTGATCGCTCGAGGTCGCGAAGCGGGCTTCATCGTGCGTGAGAAGATTATCGGGGTCTCTGCGTGTCGAGCGTCGATGAAATATCAGGGAGACGGCGCGTTCGAGAGAATCTCACGCGCAGCGGCGGCACGAACGCCATTCGGGAAGCGCTTCAGATATTGCTCCGCGGCCGGCCGACCCGCCGCGGGTCCTCCGATCTGAAAGAGCATCCGCATTTTGCCGGCCCACGCTTCCGCCGCATAGGTCCCGTTCGGGGCCTCTCGCAGGTGCCGTTCGTACCAAGAGAGCGCTTGCGCGGGGTCGCGTGACTCTTCGAGACGCCCGAGCAAGAACGCCGCCGTCGCTGCTTCCGCGGGCGAGCGACTCCGGAGCGCGAGCAAGGTGCGTTCCGCGAGGGGGAAGCGACCGAGGTAGCGCGCCGAATCGGCCAGCGTGCGGAGATCTTTCGCCGTACACGTCGCGAGGCAACGGTCGATCCCGTAGTCGTTCGCCTCTCGAACGATCCCTTCGAAATCTGCGCGCTCGAGCATTTGGGTCCACTCGAAGGCGCGGGTCGTCGCGGAGTGCGGCGCGAGATCGTTCTGCCCGACGCCCGCGTCGCCGGTTTCGTCGCTCGAGGAAGCCGTCGGAGGAGCAGTCGCCGGCGTGGTTCCGGCGCTTCGAGGCGGCGTCGCGGACGCGCCGTTCGGACCGTCGAGCGACGTGAGTAGCCAATTGCCGGAACCCGTTCCTGCTTCCAATCGTTGTCCGGCGCGCACCGCGATCGGCGCGACGAACGACCCTCCCACGACTTGCACCGACCCTTCGTAGAGCTCCACCGAGAGTCGCCGCTTGGCCGCATCCCAGCTCGCGCCGAAGCGTGTGCCGGTGATCTGCACTTCGAAGGGTCCCGCCGTCACGCTCCAGCTCGATTTCGCGCGATGGACGACGTGCGCGACGGTCTTACCCTCGAGCAGCGACACTCGCGCCCCCGACGACGACGACGATTCGACGCGGACGAGCGCGCCGGGCTGCATGTCGAAGGCCGAACCGTCCGAGAAATGCAGATCCACGACGCGGCCGGCGTCTGCCGCGATCGCCGCGTGCGTTCTTTCGGCGACGCCATCGGCTTCGAACGTCAGAGCCGAGCCGTCGTGCCGCCGCCATTCTAACGCGACGACGCCGACGAGCACGGCCGCCGCGAACGCCCACGGCGCCCAATTTCGCCGCGGCGCGGGCGCGTTCGGCGATGCGTGGATCATGCGCAAGAGGCGATCGAGCTCGGGGTCCGAATCGCGCGCGGCCGTGCTCTTGCCGCCTTCGTGCAGCAAGCGACCGAGCGAGCTCGCGGCGACCTCCTCGGTGCCGACGGTGCGCCGGTCGGTCACGTGGCCCCCGATCGCGCGCGCAGATACGGCGCGAGAGCAGGCTCGGCTTTGCCGAGCTCGAGCACGCGTTCGCGGCCGCGGGTGATGGCGCGCCGCGCCTTGGCTTCCGACACGCCGAGCGCGAGCGCGACCTCTTCGGGCGACAGATCTTCGGCGTAGCGGAGCACGAATGCGAGCCGCGGCAACTCCGAGATCCGCGCGAGCACGCCGTGAAGTGCACGGAGCGCGTCGCGAGAATCGACGGGAGAGTCGACGAGCTGCCCTTCGGGCAGGACGCCGGTTCGGCTCAAGGTCAACCATCGGAACCGGCGCTTGCGCGTGCGGAGCTCGAACGCCGAGGTGCGCGCCGCGATGCCGAGCAAGTACGAGCGCAGGGCGCGCGGGCTCTCGAGGCGCGCCGCGTTCCGATAGAAACCGATGAACACCTCTTGCACCAGGTCGTCGGTCGCTGAATCGGGACCGAGGCAGCTCCGGATCATCTTTCGCACGTCGGCGACGTAGCGCGTCCAGACGGTTGACAACGCGTCGGCGTCGCCCGACGCGACCGCGTGGACGAGCTCCGCATCGGTGAGCCGCGCGCGCGGGAACGCGACGACGCGCTCGGATAGGATCTTCGGTCGCGCGCCCATGACTCCGCCTCGAATAGTTGCCGCCCGAGCCCCTCACCGCGCAAAAAACGAGAAACGAGCCCGCTGAGGGGGCTCGTCACCCCGCCTTGCTAGCGCGTTTCGCGGCGCGAAAACCGCGTGACCCGATGATTCCGCTCGGGCTTAGAGTCCACCGCATGCCCGGCGCCACGAAAGAGCCCGTTCTCCGCGAAATCGCCGACGGCGTTCACGCTTACCTGCAAACCGGAAGCTGGGGGTTCAGCAACGCCGGCTTGATCACCGGCGGCGGTGAGTCGCTGCTCGTCGACACGCTCTACGACGTGCCGCTCACCGAGCGGATGATCGCGGAGATGCGTCGAGTCGTTCCGGCGGCGCGGCGCATCGCGACCGTCGTGAACACGCACGCGAACGGCGATCATTGCTGGGGAAACCAGGTCGTCCGCGGAGCGAACATCGTCAGTACCAAGGCCGCGGCAGCGGAAATGAAGGAGCTGTCGCCCCGGCTCATGGCGACGTTGGTCCGCGCCTCACGCCTGATCGCGAACCTCGGACCATGGCAACGCGCGCCGCTCCGCGTGCTCGGGGCGCTCGGTGTCGGCCGCGCTGGCGCGCTCGCGGAAGCGGCGCAGTTCATCGTCGAGTGCTTCGGCGCCTTCGATTTTCGCGGCGTGTCGCTCACCCTCCCGACCACGACGTTCGAGCGCGAGGTTTCGCTCGCGGTCGGCGATCGCACGGTCCAGGTCATCGAAGTCGGCCCGGCGCACACGAGAGGCGACGCGATCGTGTACTTGCCGAAGGAAAAGGTCGCCTTCACGGGCGACATTCTCTTCGTCGGGAGCCACCCCATCATCTGGGAGGGCCCCGTCCAAAACTGGATCGCCGCGTGTGATCGCCTGCTCGCACTCGACGTCGACGTCATCGTGCCCGGACACGGCCCGATCACCGACAAGGCCGGCGTTCGTACGACGAAAGAATATTGGGAAAGGCTCGTCGAGACGACGCGTCGCGGCCGCGACGCCGGCCTGACCGCCCAGGACATCGCACGCGAGCTCTTTCGTGACGCGAAAGAAGCCTGGGGCGAGTCTCATCGGCTTGCCGTCAACGTCGACACCATTTTCCGCGGCATGGCGGGAACGAAAGCGCACCCCGATCCGCTCGCGCTCATGGCCCGAATGGCGCGGCTCGAGAACGAGCGTGCGGTCAGTTCATCGCCTCCGCGATGAGGCGATGAGTCAGCGGTGTGGAGGGTCAAAATTCGCAGTCGTTCGGCGTCGTGCGGGTGTCGTGGTCCGGGGCACCCGACACGATGTCCACCGTGTAGTCCGAGCTTCCCGGCGCGGTCCCTGGGGTAACGGAGTCGTCGTTGCCGTCGCACACGAAGGCGTCGGTGTTCGCGTCCCCTTCGAGGACGTCGCTGCCGTCGCCGCCGAAGAGCGAGTCGTTGCCTGGACCACCGATCAGGGTGTCATCACCGACGCCCCCGTAAATGACGTCGTCACCGGCGAGGCCGTTCAAAGTGTCGCTGCCGGCGCCGCCCACGAGTGTGTCGGCGACCGCGCCGCCGGTGATGAAATTGTCGTTGGTATCGCCCGTAATGGTGTTGGCGAACGTGGCGCTGCCGACGACGTTGCGCGAGCGGACCTCGTCTTTCTCGGGTCCCGCGTCTTCGGCGAACGTCCAGGCGGCCGTCGCGTCGTTGGTCCACGTTGCGTTCGCGCCCGTGTCGGTCGCGTTGAGGACGACCGTGGTCGCGTTCGGCACGGACGCGATTCGGTAAGAGCCGTCGTCGTTTCCCGAGGCGGAGCCGGCGATGATCAGTTGGCGTCCGACGGAGCCGGCGTTCATGTTCGAAAGGCCGGTGACGGTTCGACTCGAGGCCGTGATGGTCGCGCCCGCCGCAGCGCCAGTGGCCGTCTGCACGTGACGCGTCGTGGTCGGGTCGCCGTCGTTCGCGTTGGCGCCGCCCGCGCCCGCGGCGTTGATCGTCACGGTGATGGCTTGCGTGCGAGCGCTGTAATCTGCGGTCGCCTTGCTTCCGATGAAGACGTCGTCGCCGTCGACCTGTGCGACGCCGTTGCCGCCGACGAGCGTGTCGTTGCCGTTTCCGCCGGTGAGGGTGTCGTTGCCGGGGCCGCCCTCGAGCACGTGCGCGGCGGAGCTTCCGGCGGCGGACAGCGAATCGTTGCCGGAGCCGCCTAGCAGCACGGCGACCGTGTCCGGCAGGGTGTCGCTTTCGCTCGGTTCGCCGCTCACCGCGGTGCCGTTGAGAAGGGCGGAAACCGCGTCGAATCGTTGACTGTAGTCGACCGTATCCATCGCGTTCGCCGCGACGGTAACGACGTCGGTGCCGTCGTTTGCCGCGCCACAAGCGTAGGTGTTCGAGCCGGCGGCCCCGTTCAAGTGATCGTTTCCGGCGTCGCCGCTCAGCGTGTCGTTGCCGGCTCCGCCGGTCAACGTGTCGTCGTCTGGGCCGCCGAATAGCGTGAGCGCAGCAGGGAAAGGGCCCGTCGTACCGAAGAGGCCCGAACCGTCGATGACGTCGTTGCCGGCGCCGCTCGAGATGATGAAGTGCTCGGCGCCGGTCAAGCTGGCGTCGACGAAGGCATCGTCTCCGCCAGTGGCACCGCCGTTGATATTGAGAACATAAGTGCCCGGCGTCACGCCGCTCCCGAGATAGAAGTGATCGACCGTAGGCGTGCCGCGCACGCTCATCGTGTCATTCGTTCCCGGGCCGAGGGTGAGCTTGATCTTCGGGGTCGCAGCCGCGGTGGCTTTCGCGAAGAGACCGTTCGAAAAGTCGAGGAGCACGCCGTGATCGCCGGCGGTCCCCGGAGTGATGGTGACCGACAAGTTGGGCGCGACTTCGCAGGGCGCGCCTCCGGTCTGATTGGCATTCACGGCGATGTTCCCGTCGGTCGTATTCAGGGAAATTACCGCGGTTTCGCCGGCGTCGACTTGCGCGGTGACTCCGGTGCCGCTCACGACGCAGGCGTTCGCCAGGAGCGCGAATCGGGTCTGTCCGATCCCGGGATAGTCGCCGTCCGACGCGCCGGGTCCGTCACCATTCGGGCCTCCGCCGCAACCGGAGAGAGCAACCGCGAGCGCAGTGCAAAAGAGGCAATGTTTCATTCTCGATTCGACTCCATCGAGGAGAAAGCCCCTCTCGACGATCCGTGTGGGCATCGTCGAGAGGAGCTCGGTTTCGGCAACGGTTGCCGATCTTCGGATCAGAATTCGCAGTCGAGCGGCTTCGGCGAAGGCAGGTCGGTTCCGGTCGTGTAGTCGACCGTGAAGTCCGCGTCGCCCGGCGCCACGCCCGAGACCGTCGGCGAGTTCTTGCCGTCGCAATCGAACGTATCCGCCAGTTGGTCGCCTTCGATGACGTCGTTTCCGTCGCCGCCGATGAGCGTGTCGGTGCCGTCGCCGCCGACGAGCGAGTCGTCGCCGTCACCACCGTAGATGACGTCGTTGCCGCTCATGCCGTAGATGGTGTCCACGCCGGCTCCGCCGAGGAGCGTATCCGCGGCAGCGCCGCCCGTGATGCGATGCGAACCGGCGTCGATCGCCGTGATGGCGTTCGCCGCGGTCGCGCTACCGAGCACGTTGGACGCCTTGACCACGTCCGCCTCGTCGTAGTTGTACTGCTCGGCCCAGTTGAACGGACCGGCGTCGTCGGCGAAGCTGGTGTTCGCGCTCGCGTCGACCGTCACCGTCGTCGCGTTCACGACCGTCACGATCTTGTACCCGAGAACGCCCGAGTCGTCCGTTCCGCCCGTCGAGCCGGTCACCACGATGTAGTGGCCGACGTCGTGCGAGCTGATGTTCGCGAGACCGCTGAGGGTCGAGCTCGCGGCGGTGATCGTCCCGGTCGACGCGGCGGCCGCTTGCGCCGTACGAACGTGGGCCTTTTCGGCGAAGCTGAAGGCGTTCGTCGCGTCAGCCACGAAGGCCGTGTTGCTGGAAGT
>DATBBD010000309.1:0-11254 GCA_036271175.1 Polyangiaceae bacterium
GAGCTCGCGACTCCCGGCGAAAAAGCGCGCCTCTCGGGATAACGCGCGGCGCCCGAGAATCGGGCTTTACCTGCGCGATCCGATTTTGCTCTATTGCCGGGCATGGCGGACAAGACGTGCGACGTGATCGTCCTCGGCGGCGGGCCCGGGGGCTACGTGTGCGGGATCCGACTCGGCCAGCTCGGCCAGAAAGTCGTGTGCATCGAGGCCGAGGAGTACGGCGGCGTCTGCTTGAACTGGGGATGCATCCCCTCGAAGACGCTCATCAGCGCCGCGCATCTCTACGAAAAAGCCGCCACCGCTTCGGAGATGGGCATCGTCATCGAGACGATCCGCGTCGACCCCGCGAAGCTCCAGAGCTTCAAGAACAAGATCGTCAACAAGCTCACCTCCGGGGTGCGCACGCTCCTCAAATCGACCGGCGGCGAGCTCCTCGAGGGCACCGGTCGGCTCATCGCGCCCGACGCCGTGGAGGTCACCCAAAAATCCGGTGAGAAGGTCCGCGTGCGCGCCAAAAATGGCGTCGTCGTTGCGACGGGTTCGGCGACCATCGAGGTGCCCGCGTTCCCGTTCGACGGCAAATCGATCATCGGCGCGCGCGAAGCGGTAAGCCTCGAGACCATTCCGCGACGCTTGCTCGTCGTCGGTGGCGGCGTCATCGGTC
The DNA here is from genome assembly GCA_036271175.1 of Polyangiaceae bacterium. Lineage (GTDB taxonomy): Bacteria > Myxococcota_A > Polyangia > Polyangiales > Polyangiaceae > DASZVB01. The sequence goes on from DATBBD010000309.1 coordinate 665, forward strand.
TCGAACTCGGCATGGTGTATCAAAAACTCGGCAGCGAGATCACCGTGGTCGAGCTCACCGACGGGCTCTTGCCGGGGATCGACCGCGAATGCGTGAAGGTCGTCGAACGGCGGCTGAAGAAGCTCGGCGCCACGGTGCACACCGAGGCGCGCGCGGAGAAATTCGAGCGAGCGGACGACGGTTCGCTGCGCGTTCACGTCGCGGGCAAGGACGGCGCGCACGTGGTCGAATGCGACGTCGCGCTCATCGCCGTAGGCATGAAGCCGCGGTCGCGCGGCATCGGACTCGAAGAGCTCGGCGTCGCGATCGACGCGCGCGGGTTCGTGACGACCGACGACAAATGCCGCACCAACGTGCCCGGCGTTTACGCGATCGGCGACGTGAGCGGCGCGCCCATGCTCGCGCACAAGGCCATGAAGGAGGGCGAAGTTTGCGCCGAGGTCATCGCGGGCCACGCCGCCGGGAAGGATTGGGTCACCGTGCCGGCCATCGTCTTCACGGACCCGGAAATTGCCAGCGCGGGGCTCACCGACGAGGCGGCCAAGGCCGAAGGTTACGAGACGCGCGTCGGCAAGTTTCCCTTCGCCGCGCTCGGTCGCGCAATGAGCCTCCGCGAGACCGACGGCTTCGTCAAAGTCGTGACCGATACCAAGACGGGGCGCGTTCTCGGCATCCACATCGTGGGGCCGAACGCGAGCGATCTGATCAGCGAAGCCGCGCTCGCGCTCGAAATGGTCGCGACCGCCGAAGACCTGGCGCTCACGATTCATCCGCATCCGACGCTCGGCGAAGCGATGATGGAAGCCAGCGCCGCCGCGCTCGGCCGCGCCGTTCACATCGCGAACCGCTGACGATTGGGCGAGGTAGAGCTGGGGCTGAAAGCGAGCGCGAGAGGATGAGGGAAAGGTGGCTGCCTCGCGGTAGATCGCGTGCACCAGTCCTGTTCGTCGCTTCGCCACGCTTTGGGTCTTGAGGGGGCGGAGAGCGTGGGGACCCGGGGGCGCGCTTCGCTCACGAATCCAGTGCTTTTCGGACGCGGCCCGCGAGCGTTTCGGGCGAAAAAGGCTTCTGGAGATAGTCCTCGGCGTCGTCGGTCGAGAGTTGATGCCCGGCGAGGCGTTCGGCGGGATAGCCGGACATGAAGAGGACGCGGATGCCGGGGCGCGAGCCGGTGAGACGGCGCGCGAGCTCCGGTCCGTCGATGAGGGGCATGACCACGTCGCTCAAGAGCAAGTGGATGCGTCCCGGACTCTCGGCGGCGAGACTGAGCGCTTCGACGCCGTCGCGTGCGGCGATGACGCCGTAGCCGGCTTGTTCGAGCACGGCGGAGAGCACCTTGCGGAGCGGCGTTTCGTCCTCGACGACGAGGATCGTCTCTCCCATTCCGCCGGTGACGCGGACCTTCGCCGGAGACGGCGTGAGGCTCCGCTCGTGCGGCGTGCACGGAAAATAGACGCGAAAGGAAGTCCCTTTGCCGAGCTCGCTGTCGACGTGGATGCTGCCGCCGCTCTGCGTGACGACGCCGTACGCCATGCTGAGGCCGAGCCCGGTGCCGTGCCCAATGGCCTTCGTCGTGAAGAACGGCTCGAAGATGCGCGCCGCGGTTTCGGCGTCCATGCCGACGCCGGTGTCGCTCACGCGGAGCAGGGTATGCGGCCCCGCGTCCGTCGCGAGCGGCGGCGAGTGTTCGCCGGTCGCGGTGACCTGTGCCGTCTCGATGACGAGCACGCCGCCGCTCGGCATGGCGTCGCGCGCGTTCACCGCCAGGTTGATGATGACCTGCTCGATGAGCGCCGGATCGGCGAGGATGTTCCCGACGCCCCCCGAGAGGCGAGTGACGAGCTCGACGTCTTCGCCGAGCAAGCGCGACAGCATGTTGCGCGTGCGCTCGACGATGCGATTCAGGTTCACGATCCGCGGTTCCATCACTTGCTTCCGGCTGAACGCCAGGAGTTGCCGCGTGAGCGTCGCGGCGTGTTGCGCCGCTTCGCGGATCGGCGCGAGATCGTCGCGCATCGGGTCCTTGTCGCCGATACGGTGTTCGATGAGCCCGATTTGCCCCAGAATGACCGCCAGCACGTTGTTGAAGTCGTGCGCGACGCCGCCGGCAAGCCTTCCGACCGCTTCGAGTTTCTGTGCATGGCGGAGCTGTTCTTCGGTGCGCCGCAACGTTTCGGTGCGTTCGACGACGCGTCGCTCGAGCTCCTCGTGCACGCGCTTGAGCGCCTCTTCCGTCCGGCGACGCTCCGTGATGTCGCTCGAAATGCCGAGCAAATGTCTCGGGACGCCGCGCTCGTCGCGGATCGTGATTTTTTTGGTGTGGAGCCATTTCTGGCCCTGCTTGGTGTCGATCGGCTCTTCGGCGATGTCGACCAGACGCCCCGAGAGCAACGTGTCGCGATCACGGGTCTGAAAAAACCGGGCCTGCTCTTCCGGGAAGAGCTCGGCGTCGGTCTTGCCGAGCAGCTCTTCCCGCGAAATGCCGAGGAGCTCTTCTCCGGCGCGGTTCAACCGCTCGAAGCGCAGATCGGTCGCGTCTTTCACGAAGACCATGTCCGGAATATTTTCGACGATCGAGTCGAGGAACGACGTCACGCGGGCGAGCTCTCGCTCGCTTTGCCGCACCGGCGTCACGTCGCGGAACACCGACAGACTGCCGACCCGCGCACCCGCCCGATCGCGAAGGGGGCGAGACTCGACGGAGAGGCTCACTCCCGTCGACTCGAGGGTCACGTCGACACGCGGCGGATGGTCGCCGCCGGCGGCTTTTGCCGCTGGGAAAAAGTCGGCGAGCGCGGCCGTGGGATCGCTCGCGAGGGTGAGCTCGGCGACGCCGTCGAGCAGCGGTGTGCCCGGCGTGGCCCGCGCGAACAGCGACGCGAACGCGGGGTTGACGAAGACGACGATTCCGCGCGTATCCGCGACGACGACGCCGTCGGTCAACGTCGCGATGATCGTGCGAAACAGCTCCGCTTCCATCCGTATCGCCCCGAGGAAGCTCATATCTTACCGCGCTCCCTCGCCAATTGGGCGGAGTTCGCGCGAGCGTGATTTGGGGGCTGGTCTCTCGGCGGCCCCGCGTGGCAAGGTTAGCGACATGGGGCTCTTCGATCGAATGAGCCGAGCCGTTTCGGCCAATTTCAACGCGCTGCTCGACGGTCTCGAGGATCCGAAAAAGGACGTCGAGCAGACGATCTTGGACATGGAGAACGCGCTCCGGAAGGCGCGCGCCGACATCGTCTCCGCGGTCGCGGCCGAGAAGCAGTTGAAGAAAAAGGTGGAGGAGCTCGGCGGCGACGTCGAGCGCTGGGGCAAGCGCGCCGAGCTCGCGGTCACGCACGCCGACGACGAGCTCGCGCGGGACGCGCTCCGGCAAAAGCGGCGCGTCGAAGACGAGCGCGACCGCGCCGAGAAATACCGAGTCGAGCAGCGCGGCGCCGCGCTCGAGTTGCGCACCGAGCTCGAGCGCATGGAGCGCACCGTCGACGAGGTGAAGGCGAAGCGCGGCATTTTTGCCGCCCGGCTCGGCCAGGCGCGCGCGGGCGGGGGCGTCGAAGGGCTCGGCGCGCGCCCCGGGGGCAACGCGTTCAGCGAGTTCCGTCGCATGGAAGATCAGCTCGAGGGCGTCGAAGCGTCGATCGCCGCCGAAAAAGAGGTTGCCGAAGCGCTCGGCGGCAGCGACAAATCGCCCGGGGGTCTGTCGCGCGAAGAGGTCGAAGCGCGCTTCCGCAAGCTCGAAGCCGAGCGCGGAGGATCCGGCGCCGGTGCCGACGTGGACGAGGAGCTTCGCGTATTGAAGACGAAGCTGCGCGTCTGATGTCCGTGCGGCTCGTCGTCTGTTTTCGTTCGCCGGAGGTGTTGAGCGACCCCGAGACGTATCTCCGTGCCGCGCGCGCGCTGAGCGAACGCGCACAAGCCCTCGGCGGTCGTCTCATCGCGTGGGGCGCGACGCTCTACGCCTTCGAATTCGAACCCGACGCGATCGAGGACGCGATCGAGCTGTCTCTTTCCGTCGCGCGCGACGCGGATGCCGTCGGCGAACACGGCGTCGGCGTCAGCGAAGGCGAACTGTTCACGGGCGACGAAGCGACCGCCAAAATTCCGCTCACGTGGGGCTATCCGCTGGTCGCGGGCGCCGCGTTCGCTCGCGCGGCCGGCGCCGGCGAGGTGCTCCTCGACGCCAATCTCGGCGCGTTGAAGCGCGGCGACATCCTCGCGACGGGCTCGAGGGTGATCATGTACGGCGAGTTGCGGCTTCGTGCCCTCGTGCTCGACGGTCGTCACCCGCTGCGCACGCCCTTCGACGAGACGGCGCCGAATCTGACGCGGCCGGAGTTCATCGGGCGCCCGGAGCTGAGCGACCTTTATTTGCCCGCCGGCAGCTTGGGCATCCTGCGCGCCGCGCGCGGCGCAGGGGGGACGCGTTTCCTCGAGGAGCTCGAGCGCGAGCTCGAACCGATGCGCATTCTTCGGCTCGTTCCGGGGCCGTTCGGCGAGCCTCTCGGCTCGCTCCGGCGCGCCCTCGGCGTGGTCGTCGCGGACGGTGAGTCGGCGCCGGGGCTCGAGTCCGCGCGTGAGGGATCGCTCGGCGCCTTGCTCGGCGGCGAGGGGCTCGACGTCGAGTCCGCGGCGCGAATCATTTCGGCGTTCGTCGCGACCGAGTCGGCGAATCAGCCCACGGGAATCGTCATCGTCGACGACGCGGGCGAGATCGACGTCGACAGTCTCGACGCGGTCGCGCGCGCCGCGCTGGGATCAGCAGAGCCCTTCCGCGTGCTGATCCGTCTCGGCGAGACGGATCCGATCCCCGAAGCGCTCGCGTCGCTCGACGTCGGCGCGGAGGTGCTCCTCGGTCCGCTCTCGGCGGAAGACGCTGCGCTCGTCGCCGTGCGTTCTCTTCGCGGCGAGCTCGACGAGCAGGTCGGGTCGCGCTGGGCGACGCGGGGCGGGTGTCTTCCGCTCGGCGTCGTGGAATCGGTTCGCGACGCCGTCGAAACGACGGACATCGTCTGGGAAGACGGCCGTGCCAGCGCGCGACTCCCGACGTCGGGCACCGGCGGGCCGCGCCCCGCGAAATACTGGATCGCGCGGCGGCTGGCGAACCTCGACGGCTCGGAGCGTCAGGTGCTCGAAGCGCTCGCGGTGCTCGGCGGCAGCGCCGAGGCCGGCGAGCTCGCGCGCGTGGTGTTCCGGCGAACGCGGCTCCAGTTCGACGCCGACCCGGCGCTCCTCGCGCTCGAGACCAAGGCGTGGCTCGAACGGCGTCCCTCGGACGTCGTTGCACTGCCGAGCGCGACGCATCGCGAAGCCGTGCTGTCGTCGCTCGCCGACGACGATTTCGCGGCCTGGCACGCGGCGGCTGCGGCGGCGCTCGGTGGGAGCGACAGCGGGCTCCGCGCCGCGGCGATCGCGTCGCACGCGCTCCTCGGCGGCGACGTCCGCGAAGCCATTGCCGCGGCAAGAACGGCTGCGGCCGTCGCTCAGGCCGCGAGCCTCTCCGCGACGGCGGAGGCTTACGAGCGGTTCGCCGCGTCGCAGGACGTCGCCCTCCTGACTCGCCGGCGCTTGTTCTCGTCGCAGCTCGAGCTCGCCCGAAGCGTCTCGAGCGTCTGGCCCGACGCTTCGCCGAGCTCGGTACGACCCGGAAGCGGACCGCCGCGTCCCCCGTCCGATCGGGCCACGACACCGAGCTCGCGTGCCGTCGAAGCGCTCAGGAACGGCGACGCCGAGACCGTCGAGCGCATGGCCAATCAACTGCGCGTCGACGAAGGGCGTCTCGAGCTCGCCGCGCGCCTCGAAGCGATGGCCAAATTGTCCCGCGGCGAGACCGGCGACGCCATTCGCCGGCTCCGGGACGCCTCGGACGCGGCCCGCAAGAACGAATCCGGAGATCGGTGTCGCGCGTCCCTCGCGCTCGGCGTCGCGCTCGCGACGGCGAATCGTGCGGAAGAGGCGCTGCTCGAAGCGCTCGACGCGCTCGCGCGCGCCCGCGAACTTCACGACTCTCGCGGAGAGCGCGCGTGCACGCGGTTTCTGTCGCAGTTGTCGGCCATCGCCGGACATCCCGATGTCGCGGAGGCGTGGGCCGCCCTATCGACATAATCAGCGCGCGATGTCGTCGTGGATGCGTTTTCGCGCGCGGCGCATGCCCGGATCGCCCGCGGTTTCGCGCTGTTCTTCTTTCACTTCGTAGGGCGTCATCTTGAGACGCTCGAGCCACGCGGCGCGAGCGAGCGCGGCGTCGGCGAAGGACAGCGCCGCGAGGACGGCTGCAGCGACCCACGCGGCGCGAAGGACGACCATCCCCGCGACGTCGAGCGACGCGCCGCCCCGGCCGAGCGCGCCGGCGAGCGCGGGCGCACGCTCTTCGAGCACGAGCGCGGCGACGACCACGGCGATGCCGACCGCGAGCCCGCCACGGAGCGCCTTGCCCAATCGCGTCACGTCGAACAGCGAGCGCGAGCGCCGTTCGTCATTTCCTTCGCGCCGCGTCGAGGCGAAGGGCAGCGCGAACGCGCCGCCGGTTTGCACCCCTCCGACGACCAGCGCGGTGACCGCGACCACGACGAGGAGCGGCGCCGTCAGGGTCACGACGTCGTGAACGATCGACGCCGCGGAGGCGCGCTCCGGATGCTCGATCGCCGCTTTCAACGCGGCCCCAAATCGGAGTCGCACCGCGGAGACGAAACCGGGCGCGAGCCCGAGCGCGACGACGAGGCACAGCGATCGGACGAGCGACGCCGAGAGCGGCACGTCGCCCGCGTCGAACGCACGACGCAGGCGACGCGGCGTCGGCTCTTCCGACCTGGACACGCTCAGAACCTCGGCAGCGGAAGCCAGCCGCCGGTCATCCGGTAATAATTCGCGGTCTGCTGGATGACGGGGATCCGGAGCGCGGGCGGCGGATGCGTCCGATCGAACGCGAAGAGAACGCTCTCCGGCGAGAGCTGATCGGACGCCTCGAAAAATTGCATGATGACGAGCGCGCCGCCCTCGGTGAGGTGATACGTCGGCCGTTTCGCGCCCGCGATGAGCAGGTTGTTGATCCCGACCGAGTCCGCTTCGAACTCGTTCGGCTGGTTGAAGATCGGCGCAGAGCTCGTGATGCCGCGGACCACTTCGCCGAGCCCGAGCGGCCCCGAGCCGCCGGTGCACGGAAGATGCCCGAGGTGATGATGACCGAGCTCGTGTCCGATGACGAAGCCGAGCAGTTCGTCGAGCACGTCGTGCTGGCGAGCGATGCGCCGCGGGTTGGCTTGTTGCGCGGCGTCGAAAAATCCCGGCGGCGGTTCCACGAGGGGTCCGTCCGGTTTTTGCTGACTCGCCACGAGCTGGATGTAGTCGTTTAATTTGGTGGTCCGAAATACGTCGTCGTTCGCCTTGGAGGCGGAGAGGCGCGCCGCGACGTCGAGGAGCCCGTCGGTGACGATCAGCACCGCTCCTTGTTGCGTGCACGCTGCGGCCGCGTTCACCTCGCCCGGCGTGTCGTCGTAGACCATCGGCACGGACTGCACGCGAACGCGCGCGACGTCGGGCAAGACCGCGATGAGCTCTTGCATCAACGCGAGCGCGTGGCCGCGGAGCCAACTCATGTCGACGTTCGTGATCGGATCGGGCCCCACGTACGTCGGCACCGACGGCAAGGTCGGCGCGACCGGAGCCATCGGCGCGACCGGCTGCGCCGAATACGGTGCCGGCGCGTACCCATTTTGCGGCGGGTACTGCGGAGCGCCGTAAGGCGCCGCCGGGTAGGTTCCCGGTGGCGGCGCGCCGTACTGAGGCCCGTAGGCACCCGGTGGGTACTGCGCCGCGGGCGCGCCGTAGGGACTCGGCGCCGCCGGTTGTGGCGTCGGCGTCGATGCCTCACAGCCGAAAAGAATCGAACCGAAAATAAATGAAACGAGCAATGGGGCTCGCATGGCTCATGAGCTTACACCAACCGCGCGGCGTACGAGGGCCGCGTAGCGACGACCGCCGCGCAAAAAGCCGGTTCCGCGGTGGTGCCGGCGACCGGCTGATTGCGGCCCTCGGCCGCGTGCACCATGGTTGTCGTCCCGAATGATCGAGCTGACGACGCACGAGTCCATCCGCGCGATTCGCGAGGACGAGTGGGATTCGCTGCTGCGTGACGACGACCCCCCGTTTCTGTCTTGGGCGTTTCTCGACGTGCTCGAACAAACGGGTTGCGTCGGGGCCGACCGCGGCTGGTACCCCTGTCACATCACGCTGAAGCGACAGGGCAAGCTGCTCGCCGCCGCACCCGCTTATGTGAAGGAGAACAGCGAAGGCGAGTTCGTGTTCGACCACAGCTGGGCGGAGTTCACCGCGACGCGGCTTCGCATTCCTTACTACCCGAAGCTCGTGCTGGCCGTTCCTTTCACGCCGGCGAGCGGCCGTCGGGTGCTGGTGCGTGCACGCGAGGACGAACGCGAAGTGCACCAGGCGCTCGCCGCCGGCATCGTCCAGCTCTCCGACAAGCTCGACGTGTCCGGCGCGCACGTCCTGTTCCCGACTTCGGAACAAGCCGTCGCGCTCGAGGCCGAAGGCCTCGTTCACCGGCACGGCATCCAGTATCACTGGCGCAATCAAGGCTACGCGACGTTCGAAGACTTCATCGAACGCTTCGGTTCGAAAAAGCGAAATCAGATCCGCCGCGAGATCCGCGGACCGAGCGAGCAAGGCCTCGTCCTCGAATCACTCGGCGGCCGCGATCTCACCCCGCCGCTCATCGACGCCGTGTACGACTTCTATCGTTCCACCGTCGACAAGCATTTCTGGGGTCGTCAGTACCTGAATCGCGCGTTCTTCCTGGAGATCGCGCGTCGCTTACCGGACGCGACCTTCGTCGTGCTCGCCCGCGAAGAGGGCTCCGGCGTTCCCATCGCCGGCGCGTTCAACGTGCTCGGCAAAAAGGCGCTCTATGGCCGCTACTGGGGCGCCCGCGAGGACAGGCCCTTTTTGCACTTCAACGTTTGCTACTACCACGGCATCAAGGAGTGCATCGCGCGGGGCCTGTCGCTCTTCGAACCCGGCGCGGGCGGCGAGCACAAGGTGGCGCGCGGCTTCGAACCGGCCATCACCCACAGTATTCACCACCTCGCCGATGGACGCCTCGATCGAGTCGTCCGCGACTTCGTCGGCCGAGAGCGCCGCGCGATCCAACAGCACCTCGCCGAATACGCAAAATCCCCGATCCTGAAAACGACCGCGTTCGTCGAATAGCAGGGTTTGTTGGTGCGTCCTTGGCACGCCTCTACCGCGTGAGCCGCCAGAGCATCGCAACGACGCGATCCGCCGGAGCGTCGGCGACCGAGCACGCTGCCACGCTGAAAAGGCGGTCGGCGGAGACTGTTGCCGTTGCGGTTGCGGCTGCGGTCGCGGTTAGCGGTCGTCGTTACTGCCCGACGAAGAACCGCCAACCGACGGTGACCAACGCTGCTGCCCGTGCCCTCGGCGCCGTGCTCGTCGGATCGTCCCAGCGCAGCAACCCGCGTGCGCCGAGCCACGGTCCGGGGGCGCGGCCGGTGAGCGGGACCCCGAATCCGAGCGACGCTTCGAAGCCGCGCCGGTCGCCGAACGAAGCGCCGTTGGGCTGACGAAAATAGGCGCCGAGCGCGAGCGAAATGGAATCGACCGTGAGATCCAATAAGCCGCTCCCTTGCTCGAGATCGTTCGACCACCGCGGAATGAACGCGGGTTGGATGTCGACGCCGAACGACAGCGTGCGCGACGAGTCGACGGACGAACCGCCGAGCGCGTCGGCGTAACCCGCGTAAACGCCGGCCATGAAGAAGTAGTGCATCGTCGCGCGGAGCGCTCCGGACACGCCCCCGTCGGCGAGCTCCGCTCCTGCGTCGACGCGGACGTCGAACCTCGCGCGGAAGCGACCGTAGACGCCGTCAGCCGGCGAGCGGTCGGGCGCCTGGACGTCGCGTCCGGGCGAGCTCGTCACCGATTCGCCCCAGCCGGGGGGTGCATCCGCGGCTCGCGCGCGCGCCGGCGTGGCGACGGCGAGTAACGGAGCGACGAGCGCGAGCGCTCTCATGGGTCGAGCGCCGCGATGACGTCCGGTCGCAGCTCCGGCGGGAAAATGAGTCGCACTCGCTCGAGCCGCTCGCCGCGCAAGCGACCGAGCAAGAACGATACTTCGCTCGGCCTTTTCGGTGCGCCGGTCGGGAACACGACCCGGAGCGTGTCGTGATCGTCGTCGAAGGGGAGATCGCTCGCGACGTCGATGCCGATGTACGCGTCGGGCTCGAAGCCGCGCTCCTTCGCGATCTCGCGCGCGCGCCGGAGCAACCGTCCACGGCGTTCGGGCGTTCGCGCATCACCGTGGAGTTCTACCGTCTTGAACAGCCGGCGTGAGTAAAGGCGCGTCGCGAAGTCCGCGAGCACGCTGTCGGAGGCCGTGCGCCACGCGGCGATCGCCGTCCAGAGCGTGTTGTCGTCGAGGTCGAGGTAATCGTCGAGCTCGGCGTCCCCCGTTTCGGCGATCGACGCGATGGCGCGCGGCACGTGGGCCACGTGGGTTCCGGCTGCGACGAGTCGACACACGCGCTCGAGTAGCCGCGACAGCATCCACTCGCTGGC
>DATBBD010000310.1:0-5409 GCA_036271175.1 Polyangiaceae bacterium
CTACTATTTCTCGCAATTCGGAATGCCAAGGTACACTGGAAGCGTCCGATCGAATGGACGCGTACGCTCGTTCAACTCGACATTTTCTTCGAAGGACGTCTGCCCGCCTGATGCAACTTACACAGAAATTCTGACACTCCCGACCACCTCGGTGTTCCCCGCCGCCGCTACTTCGAGGTTGATCGTCCCCGCGCCGCCCTCGGCGCCGAGCATCATCCCGCTGTTGCTGTCCACGATGCACGCGCCGATCGCGCCGTCCATCTGCATGATCTTCGTCAACGCTTCCTTCACATTCGCCATGTTTTCTCCTGTTCGACTCCAGCGCCCTGCGTGGGCACCACCGGATCCGTGGCTCGCCACCACCGAGTGTTCGAGCACCGCCGCGTGAATCGACGAGTGCAACGTCCGAGCCAAGGAAGCGTCGCGGGTAATCGGCGCCGGCGAGCGCTCCACCGGCCGATATGGCCACCTGCTGTTCGAGAATGGCCGTGTCCGGAAGGTATTGGACTGGCCAAAAGCGTCCACCTCGCTCCGTCGTGTCGACGATCATCAAACCCGGGCGAGTCGCGGCGAGTGGTTCACGTCTTGCTTCATTCGTGACGAGTGGTCACCACCAGAGCGACGGGGAGGAGCGCCGAGCGTGCGCCCGATGTCATCGACATCGGGACGATCGAGGCGCCGCTCGCGCTCTGTTCGGCGAATGGTCGGCTACAAGCCGCGACGCCCATCGCCATCGGTCTCCTGAGGCGTCTCTCGGTGCTCAGCACCGCGAAGGAGCAGCTTCCGCCGGAACTCTGGAAACTGCTGGAAAAGATGCCGACCGGCGAAGCCGTCGAGTGGCGTCCGCCGGGTGCCCACGGAGACGTCCTCGGGTGCACGCGCTACGTGACCGCTCAAGGTTCGTATCTTCTCTTGATGCGCGAGGTGTCGGCCAAGCACGTCGCTTGGTATGAACGCGTTCAGCAGCTGCGTCTCGAGTCGACGGAACGGCTCGTGACCAGTATCGCGCACGACATCCGCGCGGCCGTGGCGAGCATCACCTACAGCGCCGACTTCCTCGAAGTGGGCGGGGGCGAGGTCCCACGCGAAGTGTACGGCGAAGCGCTCCACGACATCGGAGAAGCGAGCCGCCGCTTGCAACAGATGGTCGACGGGCTCCTCGACTATTCGCGGCTCGGTCCCAACATCTCCGTGCCCGTGCTCTTGAGCGACGCGCTCAGTCGGGCACAAGGGTTTCTCCGATCCCATTTCCGCCACGGGGCCCATCGACTCGCGGTGGATCTCGCCCCGCACGCCGAGTGGGTGCGGGGCAACCCGCTCATGATCGAGCAGGTCTTCATCAACCTGCTCATCAACGCGGCGGAGTCGGCCCCGACGCCGCGCCTCGTGGCGGTTACCGCTTTCCCTGCGCATCCTCCCGGCGATCACGAGCTCCCGGAGGCGCCGTACCACGTGTGCGTGCGCGTCGCCGACGATGGTCCCGGAGTACCGCAAGTCGTCCGCGAGCTGGTATTCGATCCGTTCTTCACGACGAAAGAGCAACGGCCCGGGCTCGGGCTCACGATCGCCCGGCAAGCCGCGCGACGGATGAACGGCGAACTCCTGCTCGTCGATGCCGAGCGCGGGGCGTGCTTTGCGCTATATCTTCCGGGCGGCGAGGCGCCGCCGTGACTGGCAGCGCCTCCACGGACGAGCGCGCGTCCGTCGATCTGGTCCATGCCCTCGCGTCCATGCACACCGGCGCCCTCGTCGAGTGCGACGCGACAGGCCCCGAGAGGCAGCGCCTCGAGGACTTCGCGGCGATCATCCCGTCGTTGTTTCGTGCGCACGATCTGGCGCCCCTCGGCGAGGTCCTCTCGCGGCTCGGCAGCGAGGGGCAGGGCACTTCACTTCGCGAGGTGCTCATCGTGTCGGCCGAACACGTTCACGTCATGAAGCCGCTGTCGGACGGGCGAGGCGTGGCCTTGCTCGCGACGAGCCCCGCGACGAACAACGTCGGGCTCGTCCTGTCGGCGGTTCATCGGCGCACCGCCGAGCTCGAGGGGGAGTGAAGCGGCATGGCGACGACGAACACGGCCCACGCGGTGGGCCCCATGTCCGAGCGCGGTCTCGCGGCGTCGGCGCTCGGCATTCTGGCAACGGTCGACGAATTGCCCGCGGGCGCCACCGGAGCGCTTCGGTTCGGGGACCTCGGCGTCGTTCTCGTCGAGTCGCGACGGATCTGCTGGGCGGCGGCGGTGCCCATGCGCCTCCGGCTGACGGACATCCTGTGCGGCAAACGCGTGCCTCCGATCCCGCGGGCCACCATCGAGGAGGTATTCCGCGCCTGCAAAGCCAAGGGACGACCGCTCGGAGAGTCACTCGTCGAGAGCGGGCTCGTTTCCGAGTCCGGTTTGAAATCGGCCATCCGCCAGCATACGAGTGAAGCGATCCTGCACCTCGCGCGGGTGCAAGCCGTCGCCGACGCGTTCTTGCCCCATACGCAGCGAGGGTACGATCCGCGGTTCTCGTTCACGTCGTGCGAGATCCTCGCGAGCTTGTCGGTCGCCGACGATCCGGCGCGGGCAAAATCCTCCGAGCTCGAGCTCGACGACGTCCTCGTTCCGGAGTCGACGGGTGCGGCGTTCGTTCGCTCCGATTTCGCACCGGGCGCACAGATCGTCGCGGTCGCCGCCGATTGCGACGTACCGGTGATCGATCTCGTGGAGGTGTGCAACTGGGCCACCGGGCTCCTCGACGTCGTTCGGGCGATCGACGCCCAGGTCCGTGTGATCCGCGTCGCTTGGTGCGGGCGGACGTCGCTCGTCACCTGGCGCAAGTACGGCGTCGACTATGCTGCGCTCTGTTCATCGGGGGCCGCGGCTGCTCGACTCGTCAGCGAGCTCGGCCGGAGGTCGCATGGCGACGTGCCTCCCGAGTCCCTCACGCGAAAGGTGCGAGGTCCGTGACACGGATCCTCATCGTCGAGGACGATTCGACGCAAGTACGCCGAGCTATCGGTAATGACGTCGGGCGATGGTCTCGAAGCGACGAAGCTGCTCGGCCTGCACGATTTCGACCTGGTGATCACCGATCTCGAGATGCCGCGCATGGACGGATTCGAGCTTTTGGCGTGGGTGCTCAACAATCGTCCGTCGGTGCCGGTGTTCGCGGTGACTGGCTTCGGGAGCCAGGAGACGATCGAGCGGCTGACCGCGCTCGGCGCCGTCGAATGCTTCACGAAGCCGCTCGACGTCACGGCGCTCCATCGGCGCGTCAAAGACATCTTGGCGCAAGCCATTCGGGGGCACGTGGAGCACGTGAGCCTCGCGTCCTTTTTGCAACTCGTCGAGATGGAACGAAAAACGTGCACGCTGGAGGTGGCGAGCAACGGGAACCGCGGGACCTTGTTCGTGCGGATGGGACAGCTCTACGACGCGCGCGCGGCCGACCTCTGTGGCGAAGCGGCGGCGATTTCCATCGTTGCCTGGAACGACCCCGAGATCACGATCGCGAGCCATTGCGCCATTCAAGATCGCACCATCACGGCGCCGCTCGGCTTCATCGTGATGGAGGCGATGCGCGTTCAGGACGAAGCGTTGCGCGACGAAGGTCCGGTCGAGCGCGCGTCGGTGCTGGTGTGGCCCGATCCGAACGCACCTGAAAGGCCGCCGAGCGTCGTGCCCGAATCGCGTCTTCCGCCGTCGTCGGGCCCCGGGGCGCCTCTACTACCGAATGGCGCGCGCGCGATTGCGCTCGTCGACACCGCGACGGGCGTTCCGCGCTCGTGGACGTCGAGCGAAGGCACTCCGCTCGGCGACGTCGCGGAGCTCGCCGCCCTCGTGCTACGGGTAGAAATCGCGCTCTTGAGGGCGTTCGGGGAGCACGGGAGCATCGAAGAACTGGTGCTCTCGACGACCACCCGGTGCGACGTGATCCGCCCGATGGGAGCGGGCGCCGAGCGATTCGCGCTTCTCGTGTTCACGCCCGGGGAGACCAGCTTGGGGATGGCGCGGATCGAGCTCGACCGCTTCTTGGGGGCGAGGCCGTGAGCGAGCGTAGCTCAGCGCACGCCGTATTTCCGGAGACGGGCGCGGAGCGTCGAGCGCGGAATGCCGAGCTCTCGAGCGGCGTGGCTCAGGTTCCGCTGCGATTGTTCGAACGTGCTCAGGATCATGTCGCGCTGCAGATCGGGGAGTGACGGCCGTCGTCGGACTCCGGAGCGAGCCGTGGCGAGATCGGTCGACTCGATCGATCTCGACATCGGCGGCGGAATACTGGTGATTTTACGGGGCTCCGGCGCGACCGGAGTCTTCGGCTCGTTCTCGTCGAAGCCGCTCCGCGCGACGAGCGCCGCTTCGACCTCGGCGCGATCGATGACGCCGTCGCGCGCGAGGACGCTCGCACTTTCCATCACGGCGCGCAGCTCGCGCACGTTCCCCGGCCAACGATGGGCGATGAGGGCGTCGGTCGCCCGAGCCGTCAACACCGCGCTCGGCATGTCGTGACGCTTGCCGAAATCTTCGATGAAGTGCCGCGCGAGGTCCGGCACGTCGGCGACGTGCGCGGACAGCGGCGGGGTGGGGATGGTGTAACCCGCCAGCCGAAAATACAGATCCGGACGCATTCGGGCGCGCAGCTCCGCGGCCGACGAACGGTTCGTCGCGCTCACCACGCGGGCGGCGAGGAGGCGGCTGCGGTTTCCCCCGACGCGCCGGAACTGCCGCGTTTCGAGCACGCGCAAGAGCTTCGCCTGGAGGGCGAACGGCATCTCTCCGATCTCGTCGAGGAACAGCGTTCCGCGCCCGGCTTCTTCGAAGAGCCCGACGCGCGACGCCTTCGCGTTCGTGAACGCGCCGGCTTCATGACCGAAGAGCTCGCTCTCGAACAAATGCTCCGGGACCGCGGCACAGTTGACGCTGACGAACGGCTCAGCCGGGCAGCTCGCCGCGTGAATGGCGAGCGCGACCAGCTCCTTGCCGGTTCCGGTGGGTCCCTGGATCATTACCGCCAGATCGCGGAAGTTGGCGACGCGACACACGTGCCGGCGAAGCTCGGTCATCGGCGTGCTTTCGCCGACCAAGCGCATGAGCGCATCGGGCGGCTCGACCGGGTCTTCGGGAACGGCCAGGCGGCGAGCGCCGGCGCGCCGCTCGGCGGCCAGCTCTCGGATCCGAGCGGTGAGGATCTGCTCCGGCACCGGCTTTTGCATCACCTCTTGAACCCCCGCCCGGATCGCCAGAACGGCGGTCCGAACGTCGACGTGGGCGGAGTGGATGATGGTGGCCGGCGGCGACGATTGGCCGCGGGCGAGGCGATAAACCTCCATGCCGTCCATATTGGCCATCTGCAGATCGAGCAGCATGACGTCATAGGGCTCCGCCCGGAGGCGCTCGATGGCGCTTCGCCCGTCGAGCACCGCGTCCGCAA
>DATBBD010000311.1:0-8807 GCA_036271175.1 Polyangiaceae bacterium
GAAGATGGATTCTGACCTGCGTCTTCCCCGCCCGCTCCCGCGGACGGTGTCTCCCCGCTTCCGGAGCTTCCACACGCGACGACCGCCGCGGCAGCTAAGACGGCAGCGAGCGCCGACGCGATGCGTGGTTGCATGCTCCTCGATGCGGACTACCGCGTCCGCGCGGGCGAGGCTACGCCGGCTCGTCGAGGCGGATTCTTTCGATGTCGGCACCGACGGCGGCGAGCTTCTTTTCGATGCGTTCGTAACCGCGGTCGAGATGATAGACGCGACGGACCACGGTTTCTCCTTCCGCGGCGAGGCCGGCGATGACCAGTGACGCACTCGCGCGGAGATCCGTCGCCATGACGCTCGCGCCTTCGAGCGCGCGCACGCCGCGGACGATCGCGGCGTTGTTCCGAATTTCGACATCGGCGCCCATGCGAATGAGCTCCGGGACGTGCATGAATCGGTTTTCGAAAATCGTCTCGGTGAGGACACTGGTGCCCGGCGCCGCGACCAGGAGCGCCATCAGCTGCGCCTGCATGTCCGTCGGAAAACCAGGGTGCGGAGCGGTGATGACGTCGACGGCGGCGAGCTTTCCCTCGCGTGACACGATGGTGCCGGCGCCTTCGCGATCGATCGAGACGCCCGTTTGCCGGAGCTTCACGATCACCGGTTCGAGATCTTCGGTGGGCACGTCGGCGAGGGTGACGGTGCCGCCGGCAGCGCCGACCGCCGCCATGAACGTCCCTGCTTCTATGCGATCGGCGATGATCGCGTGATCGAACGGATCGAGCGTGTCCTTGCCTTCGATGCGGACGATCGACGTGCCGGCGCCTTCGATGCGCGCGCCCATCTTGTTGAGCACGCGCCCGAGCTCTTCCACTTCGGGTTCGCGGGCGGCGTTGACCAGAGTCGTTCGCCCCTTGGCGAGCGCGGCGGCCATCATCAGATTTTCCGTGCCCGTCACCGTCTGCAGATCGAAAACGATTTCCGCGCCGCGAAGGCGCGCCGCTTCGGCGACGATGTAACCGTGCTCGACGTGGATCGTCGCGCCGAGCGCTTCGAGCCCCTTCAAGTGTTGATCGACCGGGCGCGCGCCGATCGCGCAGCCGCCGGGCAGCGACACTTTCGCGCGACCGTAGCGCGCGACGAGCGGGCCGAGCACGAGCACACTCGCCCGCATCTGCCGCACCAGCTCGTAAGGTGCTTCGGGTCGCGCCGGACCCGTCGCCTCGCCGACGCGCACTTCGGGCAGGGCGACCTCAATATCACGGCCGAGAAAGCGCAGGAGCGCGGCGGTCGTGTCGATGTCGCGGAGGCCGGGAACGTTGCGAAGGCGACTCGCGCCGTCCGAAAGCAATGTCGCGCAGAGGATGGGCAGCGCCGCGTTTTTCGCGCCGCCAACCTGGATGGTGCCCGACAAGCGGCGCCCGCCGCGAATACGAATTGCGTCCACGAACGCGACTTGACCACATTTGCCCCAAGGATGCCCAGATGCCCGTCAAGATCCTGGCGAGGAGGGATGCCCATCCCCTACTCTCCTCGGCCATGCGTGTCGGTGCCGCGGCCCTTCTCGCGCTCGGCTTGTCCCTGACGACCAGCGCGCGGGCAGACGGCCCGGTGCCGTCGCTCGATCTCCGCGATTTCCATCCGCCGACCGATCCTCAAGGCTCGCTCTATACCGAGCCCGCAACGACGCCCGGTCCCGGGAACTGGAACTTCGGGGCGTACGCGTCGTACGCGCTGTCGCCGGTCGTCCTCGAAAACGCGCAAGGCGACGTGATCGCTCGCGTCGTCCAGCATCAACTGTCGCTCGACTACTTCGCGAACGTCGGGCTCGGCAAGCGCTTCGCCGTCGGGTTGATGGTGCCGACCGTGCTCTATCAGAGCGGTACGTCATCGACGGAGCTGTTGCCGGACAGCTCGTCCGTGCCCCACGTCGCGGTCGGCGACGCGACGCTCGGCGTCAAAGCCACCCTCGTCGCGCCCGCGGACCTCGGCGGCTTCGGGCTCGCCGCGCTCGGCCGCTTCTACGTTCCCGTCGATGCTCCCCATTCGTACGTGAGCGATCGCTCCGTGCGTGGCGAAGGTCGTCTTCTCGGCGAGCTCGACTTACTCGCGGTCGCATTACGCGTGACGGCCGGCGTACGTCTCCGCGCGGACCCCGAGACGTTCCTGCGCAACGGCACCGACGACTATCGGTTCGGCAACGATCTACCGTGGGGCGCGGCACTGACGTTCAAGCCGCAAGTGCTCGGCATCGATCCAGGCGGCCATCTGCGCTTCGCGGCCGAAGCCCACGGCTCGATCGGCTTGTCTCCCGGCTTCGCCCACGCGCCCGAATCGCCCGCGCTCTTCGGATTGTCCGCGCGCTACACCGTGAAAGACGTGTCGGCGCTCTTCGGCGTCGAGCTCCCGCTCGATCGCGCGATCGGCGTACCGTTGGTGCGTCCGGTTATTGGAATTGGATGGGCGCCGCGCGTCGAAGACGAAGACGGCGACGGCATCGAAGACGACAAAGACCAATGTCCGGAGCTCGCCGAGGACAAGAACGGCTTCGAGGACAGCGACGGTTGCCCCGACGCCGACAACGACAGCGACGACGACGGCGTTCCCGACTTGAAAGATCGCTGCCCACAGGTCGCCGAAGACAAGGACGGCTTTCAAGACGAAGACGGCTGCCCCGATCCGGACAACGACGGCGACGGCGTTCCCGACGTGAAGGATCCGTGCCCCAACGTCAAAGGCGATCCAAAGAGCCCGATCCCGGGTTGTCCCGATCCCGATCCGGATCACGACGGTATTCCCGTCGGAAAAGACAAATGCCCGGATCAGCCGGAAGATCGCGACGGCTTTCAAGACGACGACGGTTGCCCCGATCCGGACAACGACGGCGACGGCGTGCTCGACACGATGGACGCCTGCCCCCTCGTGAAGGGCGAAGCGAGCCCTGCCGCGGAGCTCAACGGTTGCCTGATCGCCGACCACGACGGCGACACGTTCGACGACGCCAAAGACGCTTGCCCGAACGAACCGGAAGACTTCAACGGCACGAAAGACGAGGACGGTTGCCCCGACGGCGCCAAAGCCGCGGCGCTCGTCACCGTGCAAGCGCCCGACGCCGCCGACATTCGCTTCGCGGACTTCCGGGTCGCGCCGCGCTTCGTTCGCGACGAAGTCGATCCGCAGACGCTCTCGTCGCTCCGCGCGCTCGCCGTCGAATTGAATCATCACCCCGAATGGATCGCCGCCGCCGGTGTTCGCCCCGCGGGTCGCGGTCGCGCCGCGGAACAGCAAGCGCAAAATCGCGCCTTCTCGATCGCGCTCACCCTCCGTTGGCTCACGCATCGCGACGGCGCTGCCGAAGTCGTCGGTTGGGGCGCCGTCAGCGACGCACCCAAGGCGAACATTTTTGGTTTGGGGGTGCTCTTGCTCACGCCGCACGTCGCGGGGCCGAGCACGGGTCGTCCGCCGTGACCCACGCCGCGGCGTGCATTGTCGCCTGTGCGGCGCTCGCGCTCGCCGGGAACGCGACCGCGGCGCCGTCCGAGTCGTCGCACACCGCCACGACCGTATCCGGTTCGTTCCGTGCGCGCTTCGGCGTCGAGCGCGCCGAGGCGCTGCGCGGCGAGACCGCCGCGTCCGAACGACTCCGCGGTCTCGAGCGGCTCGCCGCGGCGGGGACGGAACGCGCCGTCGATCGTCTCGTCGAGGCCGTCCTGCCCGGCGGCACCGCGACGACGCCGGAAGAACGGCTCGTCGCGGTGCGCGCGCTCGCGGCGTTCACGGCGAACATCGACGTGCGCCGCGCGCTCTTCGACGTGCTCGGCGGCCACGCCACGTCGTCGCCGAGCGACGCCGCCACGCCACTCGACGAGCTCGCGCGCCGCACCGCCGCCCTCGCGCTCGCGCGCAGCGGCGCGGCCGACGCGATCGAATCGCTCGGCAAAGCCCTTGGCGGCGCCGACATCGCGGCGTCGGCCGCCGAAAATGCTCTCGTCGCGTATCCGCCCCGCGCCCTCACCGCGATGCTCCACGGCGCCCGCGAAAAAACCCTAGCGCTCGCGAAGACCCTGGACGCGCTCGGCGATCAGCGCGGCTTCGACGCGCTCCGCGCTCTGGTCATCGACGGCAC
Source organism: Polyangiaceae bacterium (assembly GCA_036271175.1). Lineage (GTDB taxonomy): Bacteria > Myxococcota_A > Polyangia > Polyangiales > Polyangiaceae > DASZVB01. Next base: position 4,121 of record DATBBD010000311.1, read on the forward strand.
GAACGACGTGCGCGCCGCCGCGGCCGTCGGTCTCACGCACCTCGGCGATTTCGAAACCGTCGCGCTCGCCGAACATTGGCGCGCGTCCCACTCCCCCCCCGAGCTCCGCGTCGCGGCGGCGCAAATTCTCGCGCTCGCCCACGCCAAGGACGCCGGCGACGCGATCGCCGAGCTCCTCGCCGATGACGCGACGTTCGCGGCGGGCCTCGACTTGGCGCTCGACGCGCCGTCTCGCGCGGCCGTCCCCGAGCTCGTGAAACGACTCGGTCACGCCGATGTCGACGCCGCGAAAATCGTCGCCGCGCTCGGACGTGCGGGCGGCGCGGACGCGGCGAAAATCCTCGAAACGGCGCTCGCCGACCCGGAGCGCGCCGCGCTCGCCGCCCACGCGCTCGCGCGCATGAGCGGCTCGGACGCCGAAGCCGTCCTCGAGCGCGCGCTATCGCGTCCGCCATCGCGCCGGCTCGCCGCACGCGCCGGCGCACTGCGCTGGCTCGTCCAGGGCGAACGGCTCGACGGCCTCGAGCGGTCGTTCGACGCGCTCGCACGTTCGACCGACGTCGCCGATCGCGCCGCGGCCGAAGCCGGAATGTGCGCGCTCGATCCGCGTCACATTTCCGCCGCGCTCGACTCGCACGACGCGGAGGTCGTCGAAAGCGTCGCGAGTCTCCTGCTCCTCGCGCCGGACGCCATCGCCGTCGATGCGGCGCGCCGCATCGCCAACGCCCGCGCGCCGTCGACGGCCACGGCGCTCGCGCTCGCTCTCGCCGTGCCCGCCGCGCAAAACGTCGTTCCGACGCGCACGCTCGTCGCGCTCATCGACGGCGGCGGACCCGCCACGCCGCTCGCGGCGCTCGCGTTCGCGGCTCGCGACGAAGAAGACCTGCGTCCGACGACGCTCGCGCTCCTCGCGGACGGCGATCCGTTCATTCGCGCGCACACCGCGTTCGGCCTCGGCGATAGCGCCGAACCCGACGCGACCGGCATCCTCGAGAACGCTTATCGCTTCGAGCTCGACCCGGACGTGCGCGCCGCCGTCGTGCGCGGACTCAGCCGACGGCGCGAACCGACACGCAGCCGCACGCTACGACTCGCGGCGGAGCTCGATCCGGAACGCACCGTGCGCGAGGTCGCGCGGCTCGCGCTCGCCGGCGCGCGACTCGGCCCCGAGGTGCGCGGTGACGCCGCGGCGTGGCTGGTGGTCGGCTCCACCGAGGCGGGCGGGCACGCCGCGCGCGCGGCGATCACCCTCCGCACCCCGAGCGGCATCGCGCTGCCGCTCGTCACCGACGCCGATGGAATCGCCGTCGCGGCCGGCATTTCTCGAGGCCCCGTCGAGCTGCGGGTTGCGCCCGGACACGCGGACGACGAGGATCGCCCGAGTGGCAACGAAAAGACTCTCGACGCCGGATCTCGGGAAACCCGATGACGCCCCGAACCCCGAGGGTCCGTCGTTCGAAGAATCGATCCGTCGCTTGAACGAGATCGTCGAAACGCTGGAGAGCGGCGAGCTACCCCTCGAGCAATCCGTCACGCTCTTCGAAGAAGGCATCAAGCTGTCGCGCGCGTCGCAAGCCAAGCTCGACCGCGCCGAGAAGCGCGTCGAAGAACTGCTGTCGATCGACGATTCCGGCAACCCCGTCGTGCGCGACCTCGACGTCGAGTAGTCATGGAAGGCGCAGCCCGCACCGCAGCCGCCCTGCTCATCGGCAACGAGCTCCTGAGCGGCAAAGTCCACGAATCGAACCTCGTCGAGCTCGCGCGCACCTTGCGTTCGCTCGGCGTCGCGCTCCGCCGCGTGGTCATGCTCCCCGACGAGATGGACGCGATCGCCGCCGAAGTGCGCGCGCTCTCCGACACGCACGACGTCGTGTTCACGAGCGGCGGCGTCGGCCCGACCCACGACGACATCACGCTCGAAGCCGTCGCGAAAGCCTTCGGCGTCAAAGCCGTCGTGCACCCCGAATTCGAAGCGCTGCTCCAGGCCGTCTACGGCGATCGCATGACCGACGCGCACCGCCGCATGGCGCTCGCGCCGGAAGGCGCCGAGCTCGTCAGCCACGCCGAAGCGCGCTGGCCGACGGTCGTGATGAAAAATGTGTGGGTGCTCCCCGGCGTGCCCGAAGCCTTCCGCATGAAGCTCGGCGTCGTGCGCGCCAAAGTCCGCGGCGCGTCCCGCTTCGTCACTCGCGAAGTCATCACGAAAATGGACGAACCCGATCTCAAACCCCTCCTCGATCGCGTCGTCGCCGCCCACCCCGACGTCGAAATCGGCTCCTACCCGAAGTGGTTCGACCCCCGCTACAAGACGAAAGTCACCTTCGACGGCACCGACGAATCCAAAGTCGTCGCCGCCCAAGAAGACTTCGTCGCACAGCTGCCCGAAGGGGAACCGCAAACCGACCTTTAGCGTGCGATTGAAAGAGGGTGCTGCCTCGCGGCCACTCACGTGCACCAGTTCTGTCCATCGCGAGGTGCCGGAGCTCGCAGGCGCTTCACTTCACGACGCACAGCACGTCGTACTCCGCGACGGACCACAGCGGCCCGTTCGCGTCGGGCTCGTGGTTGCCGGGGACGGTGTTGCGATCGCCGTGCTCGGTGCTGTGACGAAGCCCGACTTCGTATGCGATGCCGAGATAGAATCGATAGAGGCGTGGCGCACACGGGATCGCGCGCGCTCGCGTCGTCACTCGGTCGTGAACTCGGCGTTCGACGTGCGACCGAGTCGGGTCCACACGCGCTGAGTGACGCCACGACGGCGATGCCTATGACGAGGCGCGCCGGCGAGGGCGCCAAAACTCTGCGGGTCGGAGGCTCCGGCCATCGATGCGGCGCTTCTGGCGAACCGGCGGCGCGCGATCGCCACCTCCGCGATCGCCGGATTTTCGCGAAGTTCATGAAAGAGTGGCGACAGCAGGCGGCGGCGCGCCGGCAGATGACCGTCAGTATGGCGGATCGGATGCGACGCTGGCTACGGTACGAATCGTGCTGTGTTCGATCGCGCATGGGAGAACCGCATCTCGAATCCACCTCCGCGCCGGGCCGAATGACGGCGCCCCACGGCGAGAGAACCATCGCGACGCCGCGCCTCCGCGAACGTGCTCTGGTTCACGGAATCGACGAGCTCGCCGACGTGGCCCTCGTCGCGCTCCTTCTCGGAACCGGCACGGAAGGAGAATCGGCGGAGAGCGTCGCGGTGCGCCTACTCGATTCCACGGGCGGCATCGCCGGACTCGGACAGCTCGGCGGTCACGGCCTCTCGAGTCGTCGCGGCATCGGACCGGCGAAAGCCGTCCGTGTGCTCGCCGCGCTCGAGCTCGGGCGGCGCGCGGCCGTTCGCAACTTGCACGAGCAACGCGAAGTGTTCGCGACGTTCGACGCAGTCGTGAGTTGGGCGCATCCGCGACTCGCCGCACTGGAGCACGAAGAGGTCTGGCTTCTCTCGCTCGACGGCAGAAACGGGCTACGAAGCGTCCGGCGGATCGCCCAGGGCGGCCTCCACGGGTGCGCATTGATGCCGCGCGACGTGCTCAGACCCGCTGTGCGAGAAGGTGCGAGCGCCATCATTCTCCTCCACAATCACCCGAGCGGCGACCCGAGCCCGAGCCCCGACGACCTCCGGATGACGGTCGCCCTGAGGGCCGCTTGCGAGATCGTCGGCATTGCGCTCCTCGATCACGTCATCGTCGCTCGGGACGGCGCGACGTCACTCCGAGAAAGCGGCGCGCTCCCGGAGTGATTTGCCTTCGATCGGAAGGACCCGAACGCGCCCATTGAAGAGGTGTAGCGGTCCGGCAGAAGGTTCGGTTATCGTGGATGACTGCGCAAATGGAAATCGACTTCGCCGCACTGACGGATGTCGGCCGCAAGAGGGAACAGAACGAGGACAACTACCTCGTCGACAAGAAGCTGTCCCTCTTCGTCGTGTGCGACGGCATGGGCGGTCACGCCGCCGGCGAGGTCGCGAGCGCGCTCGCCGTCCGCACCGTGCACGACGAGCTGAAGCGCGAAAAAGGGATGATCGAGGACTACGTCGCCGGAAAAAAGGGCGGCGACCTCGTCACGAAGAAGGACATCCTGAACATGCTCGAGTTCTCGGTGAACCGAGCATCGAGCCGGATCCACGCCGAGGCCGCCAAAGACGAGAAGAAGCGCGGCATGGGGACGACGATCGTCGGCATCCTCTTCGTCGGTAACCAGGCGTTCATCGTGCACGTGGGCGACAGCCGCGTGTACCTGCAACGCGACGGCGTGCTCGAGCAGGTCACCGAAGACCACAACGTTTACAACGAGCTGCTCAAACGCAAGAAGATGACGCGCGAGCAGATCGAGAAGCTCGCGCCGAAGAACGCCATCACGCGCGCGGTCGGAGTCTACGAGCACTGCGAGCCGGACAGCCTCGTGCTCGACGTGACCGCGGGCGACCGTTTCCTGCTCTGCACCGACGGGCTGAGCCAGTATTTCGAAGAAGACACGGCGGGGCTCACCGGAAAACTCGGCGAACCCGACGCCAACGCCGCGCTGAAGCAGCTGATCGATCTCGCGAACGAGCGCGGCGGCAGCGACAACATCACCGGCATCATCGTCACGCTCGGCGAAGCCGGCGTGCGCGATGCCGATCGGTCGAAGAAGCTGCAATTGAAGCGCGATTTGCTCGCGCGGATGCCGCTCTTCCGCCCGCTGAACG
>DATBBD010000312.1:0-11284 GCA_036271175.1 Polyangiaceae bacterium
CCAGCTCGGCGGCGAGACGGCACGGGGCGCGCTCGCCCGCGCGCTGGCGACCGACACGGACGAGTCCGTCAGGGACGAGGCGCGTGCGGCGCTCCAGAAAGCACCCGCGTCATGACGCGTGGGCTTCCGGTTCGGCCACGTCGAAACCCGCCGCCGTCTCGAGCTCGGCGAGCGACTCTTCGATTCCGCGCGCGAACACGTCGAGATCGGGAACGATGTCCCAATCGCCGTTGAGCCCGAAATCGAGCTGGCCATCGTAAGAGAGGATCGCGACGCCGAGGGACGCCGTGCTCGCGATCGGGACGCACGGAAACGCCTCGAGCATTCGCCCGCCCTTGAGATAGAGCGGAAACTGAGGCCCAGGGACGTTCGTGACGATGAGGTTCACCATGCGCTGGAGCGAGACCGCAGCGCGCCCGGCGAGAGCGAGGATCGTCGGGGGCGCGTACTCGGACAGCTTCACCCAGAAATCCGCACCAACAGCTTGCTTGGATTCCTTCACGCCCGCCATGCGATCGCGAACGAACTCCACGCGACGCCGTGGATCGGGTTCGCCGACCGGCAGATCGGCGTTCATCATCGAGACCTGGTTGCCGTAGGTCATGCGCTTCGACGAATCGCGAACGCTGACCGGCACGAGCGCCTTCAGGAGGAGGCCGTCGACATTTTCTCCGCGCGAGAGGAGCAGCTTACGCACGCCGCCGGTGACCAGCGAGAGCACGACGTCGTTCACCGTACTCGCAAAGCGATTCTTGATCCGCTTCACCGGATCGAGCTTCATGCGCACCACGTCGAACCTGCGGTGCGGCCCGATTTGTTTCGACAGCGACGTGACCGGCGCTTTCTCGAAGGCGGCGCGACTGAACGAGAACACGCCTTGACCGACGTCGAGCGCGCGCTTCAAAAACTCGCTCTGCGGCTTCACCGCGGCCTTCCACGATTGGTAAATCTCCGCAGGCTTCGTGTATCGCTCGACGAGCGCGTCGACCAGAAGACGCTCGCGCGTCGGTTCCGGCTCCGGCATCCACTCCGGCGGAGGGTCGGACGCCGGCGGGTACTTCACGAGATCGAGGAGCACCGTACCGAGATCCACGCCGCTCAACCCATCGATCAGGCAGTGATGCGTCTTCTGGATGATGCCGAGACGATTGTCCGGCATCTCGAACACCCACAGTTCCCAGAGCGGGCGCTGACGATCGAGCGGCCGACTCATCACGCGGCCCATGAGTCGCAGCGCTTCTTTTTCGCCGCCGGGTCGCGGCAAGCCCGTGTAGCGGATGTGAAACCGAATATCGAAATGCGGATCGTCCACCCACACGGGGCGGCCCTGATGCACGGGCACCCACGCGAGCTTCTTTCGAAAGCGCGGCACCAGGTGAAGGCGGCTCTCGATGTGCCGGTTCAGCTCGTCTTCGGTGAGCCCCGCGTTCTCGAAGAAGAGGAGCGACCCGACGTGCATGTGCGTCGCGGGCGCTTCCGCGTAGAGAAAGCCGGCATCTTGTGCAGAGAGTCTCTCGTAGTTCGTCAAAGCTCGGTTCGGATATGCCGCCCGGTCGTCGGTGGTGAGGGTGGCGATGCCGGACCCGCTGCGGCGGCTGATGCCTTGGCACTCGCGGCCGCGGTCTTGGCAGCCACGGCAGCGGCCTTGAGCTGACGAGCGCGGTCCTTGGCGGCCTTGACCTCGTCGTCCGACTTGGAGTCCGCTTCAGCGGTCTTGGAGTCCGCTTCGGCTTTGCGCGCGCGATCTTCGGCGTCTCGAGCCGCTTGTTCGGCCTGCTTCACCTTGTCGTCGTCGGACGCTTGCTGAGCCGATGCTTCGGCCTTCACTTCGGCTTCCGCCTGCGCCTTGAGCTCGGCGAGCGTCGGCCCCGACGCGGCGGGTGCCGCCGACGCCTCGGGCGGAGGCTCGTGTGATCTGTGAAACGCGGCGAACCCGCCGCCCACGACGACGAGCGCCGCAGCGGCGACCCCGACGATGAGCGCGGAGCTCGCCTTCTTCTTGTCGCCGCCCTCAATGTAAGGCGGCGAGCCGGCCCACGTTCCCGGGGTGCCGGTCTGCGCGCGGCGTGCGCTGTCGGACGAGGCGCCACCTGGAGTGGAGCCCACCATCGGATTGGCGCCGGACGGGGTTGCCCCCGACGGCGTCGCGCTGAGCATGCCCGGCGTCGCGGCGCGCGCGCCGGCGGGCGGCGTCGCGTACATCGTGACGAGGTTCGTCACGCCCGCGCCGGATGCCCATTGATCGATCGCTTGCTGAAACTCGCGCGCCGTCTGGAAGCGAAGCCCGGGCTCGCGCGCCATCGCCTTTTGGATGAGCTTGTTGAAGTCGGAATCGCTGTCGACGACGACTTGCTCGATGGGCTGCGGCGTCTCGAGGACGATCTTGAAGAGCAGCTCGTTGAACGTGTCGGCGTTGAAGGGCACCCGGCCGGTGACGCACTCGTACAGAATGACGCCGACCGCATACAGGTCCGCGCGATGATCCATGCCCTTCGCGCCCTTGGCCTGCTCGGGCGACATGTAATAGGGCGTGCCCATGACGGCACCGGTGCGCGTCATGCTGAAGCCGCTCTCTCCCGAGAGCGCGCTGAACTTCGAGATCCCGAAGTCGAGCAGCTTCACGAAGTCGGGCTGACCGCCGCGGGTCTTCAACAGGAAAACGTTGTCCGGCTTCAGATCGCGATGGATGATGCCCGCGCCGTGCGCGGCCGCGAGCCCTTCGAGGATCTGCCTCGCCACGGGGTAGGTTTCACGAGCCGTGAGCTGGGTGCGCTTGGTGATCCGCTGCGACAACGTATCGCCGTCGAGGAACTCCATGACCATGAAGCGATCGCCGTCGGGCAAATTGCCGAGGTCCAACACTTCGACGATGTGTTCCGAGCCGATGCGCCCCGCAGCCTGTGCTTCTCGCTCGAACCGCTGAACGGCGTCCTGGTTCTCCGCGACGCCGGCGTGCAGCACCTTGATGGCGACGGTGCGGTGAATCCGGATATTTTCGCCTTCGTAAACGGAGCCCATACCGCCTTCGCCGATGAGGCGGACAATGCGGTATTTTCCGTCGATTACGTCGCCAGTCGTTAGCGCCATGTCCAGAAATGACTCTTCTTCAGGCTAACATGCAGCCTGAGCCGCCGTCCATGCTGCGGCCTCCGTTGATGGACGGCCGGTAGCCAAAAAGGTTACGAGAAACCGCGAGCCTGCGCACGGCAGGGACGTCGGATGGTCACTTTGTCGGGCCGCAATTTCAACGACACCGGACGGGGAAGGTAACCCGCTCACCTCCTGCGACTCATCATCCGCCTGCACTCCCTATGTCGGAGGGCGGGAGACCCCGGGCAACTTCAGACGGGGTACGCTCGAGGGTGTCGTGACGACCCGCGCGCTCCCTCGACCGCCCGCGTTGCGACACGGACGCGTCATTGCCGTCCTGAGTGATGCCTTTGCCGGCAGCGCCGCCTTCGCATTGCTGGCCGAAGTGGAGGCGGTGCTTCACTCCGGTTCGGTCGAGGTCCTGACGTTGACATTGGCCGGCTGGGTCGGCGCGTTCGTGGGCGTCGCGCTCGGCCGAGTGCGGGCACGGGTTCGCGACGTCGGCGCGACGCGCCGCTTTCTCGGGTGGGTCCTCGCGGGGACCGCGGCCGGGCTTTGGCCGGCGCTCGCGGTCGGTGCCGTCGCGAAGCTCGGGGGGCCGCACCGGACCATGGCCGCCCTCACCTTGTCCGGCGGCGCGGTTACCGGAGCCTTGTTCGGCCTTTGTCTCTTTCTGGCGGACCTCGGCGGAAAACCCCGGCAACGACTGTGGCGACTCGCCGTGGTCGGAGTCGCGGTCGTCGTCACGCTCGTGACCGAAACGGCCGACGAAACCCTGCTCGTCCTCCACGCTTATCCGCCCATGCGGCTCGCACTCGTGGTCGCAACGTGGACATTCGTCGCCGACGCGGGCCTCGCGGTCGCGTCCGTCGTGGGCGAGCGATTGCCGAGCTCGCTCTGGCGCTCGCGGCTCGAGTGGGCTTGGTTCGCCGCGCTCGCGCTCGGACTCGTCGCGACGGCAACGACACCGGAAGACCGCGTCGCGCCCCTCTTGTTACGTCCGACGAGTAGCCGCCTCGTGGAGCTCGCGCGCGCCGCGAGCGACTTCGACCGTGACGGGTCGTCGTCGTGGTTCGGCGGCGGCGACTGCGCGCCGTTCGACCCGAAGGTGAACCCGAACGCCCGCGAAATTCCGGGCAACGGCGTCGACGACAATTGCCGGTACGGCGACGCGCCGCTGCGGATGGCCGTGGCTCCCGACACGACGATGCCCGTGTCGCCCTCCCCGGTGAACGTCGTGCTCATCTCGATCGACACGCTGCGCGCCGACCACGTCGGAAGCTACGGCTATTTCCGTCCGACCACGCCGCGGATCGACGCGTTCGGACGCGGCGCGCGGCGCTTCGAACGCGCGTACACGTCGGGCGGCTGGACGTGCATCGCGCTCCATTCGCTGCTGAGCGGTCTCTACGCGCGGCGCCTCGACTGGGAAGCCGTCGCCATCACGTCGAAGCATCGCATGCTCCCGTTTCCGTGGGAGGGCACCTTGCTACCCGGCGAAGAGTGGCTCGCGAACCTCTCCGCGCCGGTGCGGACGCCGCCGACGTCGCTGCCGCTCTGGCTCCGCCGGCGCGGGATGCAAACCGCCGTCGTGATCGCGCCCAAACCCGGGGCGATCCTCGGCTATCACGACTTTCTCACGAAGAGCTTCGACCAGGTTCGCGTGACGCCTTCGGGCACCAACGACGCGGTCGTCGCCGACGGCGCCATCGACGTATTGAAGTCGTTCGGCGACGCCCCTTTCTTTCTTTGGGCGCACTTCTTCGAACCGCACGACCCGTACGACCATCACCCCGAAGTGCCCGCGTTCGGCGATCGACTCGAAGACAAATACGACCACGACGTGGCCTTCTCGGACTTCGAAGTGGGCCGGCTTCTCGCCGCGATCGACGCCCGCGGCGGCAGACCGACGGCGGTCGTCATCACCGCGGATCACGGCGAGTCGTTCATCGGCGGTTCGCCGGTGCACGGCGAAGACCTGCACGAAGAATCGATCCGCATTCCGATGTTCATCCGAGGACCCGGCGTTTCCCCCGGCGCGAGCGACGTGCGCGCGAGCTTGGTCGACATCGCGCCGACGATTTTCGACTGGACTCGGACGCCGATCCCGCCGGGTCTCGACGGCACGAGCCTGGTGCACGCTCCGCCGCGACGCGCGCTCATCACCGACATCTGGCGACACGATCGTTCCGGCAAACTGTACATCGATCTGGTCGGAGCCACCGGCGACACGCGGAGGCTCGTGCGCGACCGAATCGCGGAAGCGTCGTTCACCTACCGCGTCGGCGATATGGTGCGCCCGCTGACTCCGCTTCACGAGCGAGAAGACCCGTTCTTGGCCGACACGCTCGGGCGCTACTTCGAAGAGGCGGGCATTCTCGAGTGACCACCCGATCGGCGTGACGAAGCGTCAATTCGGTGGCGCCTCGACGTCAACGCGCCGGTCACTTCGACACCCCCGCTGGGTCCCTCTGTTTTCGCTTTTCTGTTGGGGTACCCGGGAAAAAAGGCACGGTGCGGGTTCGGCATGCTTCGTGATTAGAGGGAGTCAGAGCACCCGATCTTTCCGGCTCGTCACGAGAGTCCGAACCGCAACGAGAATCGACGATGGCAATCACGATCCAAACCAACATGGCCTCGATGCAGTCGCAGTTCGAGCTCGACAAGAACCAGCAGGCCTTGTCGTCGAGCTTCACGAAGCTGTCGAGCGGCTACCGCGTCAACACCGCGGCGGACGACGCGGCCGGTCTCGCGATCAGCGAGAGCATGAAAGCTCAGATTCGTTCGTACGTCGTCGCGGAGCGCAACGCCGGGGACGCGACGTCGATGACGCAGACCGCGGAAGGTTCGCTCTCGCAGGTCCACGACATTCTCGGCCGCATGCGCGAGCTCGCCATGGAGTCGGCGAACGGGTCGCTCGGACAGACCGACCGCAGCTACACCGACACCGAGTTCCAGTCGTTGAAGGCCGAAATCGCGCGCATCCAGGGTTCGACGGAGTTCAACGGCAACCAGCTGCTCGCGAACGCGCCGAGCGTCGTCACGTTCCAGGTGGGCAACAACAACACGGCCGCCGACCAGATCGCGGTGACGTTCGGCAACTTGAACCTGACGGCGCTGCTCTCTGCGTCGAACAGCGTGGGCGGCGCGACGGCGTCCGCGGCGCTCGCGTCGCTGAGCGTGATCGACAACGCGATTCAAACGGTCTCCACGAGTCGCGCGACTTACGGCGCCGTCATGAACCGGCTCTCGGAGACGACGCAGTCGATCGAGACGATGCGCACCAATCTCACCGCGGCGAACTCACGCATTCGCGACGTGGACGTCGCCGACGAAACCGCGAAGATGAGCAGCGAACAAGTGCTGACTCAGGCCGGCGTCGCCGTGCTCGCGCAGGCGAACCAGATCCCGCAAGAGGCGCTGAGCTTGATCAAGGGCGGCTGATCGGCTCGCGCCGTCTCAGCCCACGAGACGCCGGTAAGCGGCGAGGTGCTCGCCGGCCACGACGGGCCAGCTCGTTCGCTCGGCGAAACTCTCGACGGCTTCGAGCGCGCGTCGCCGGAGATCCGGCGATTCGTAAATGCGGATCATCGCCCGCGCCCACGCGCGCGCGCTTCCCGCCGGAACGGTGAGGTCCGGAAGCGCCCGGAAAAGCGATTTGGCTTCGGCGAACTTCGGACCGCGAGCAGACAGCATGGGCCGGCCGAAGCCGACGGCCTGATGAAAAACGCCGCTCGCGGACCCGTAGGTCTGCTGATGCGGAAGCAGGATCACGTCCGAGGCGGCGTAGACGTCCGGCACGCGCTCGGCAGGCAGGTACTCGTCGCGAATCGACACCCGTGGCGCGGCGGGCGCGAGACTCACGCGCGCCTTGATCGCTCCGACGTAGAGGTGATTGTACCAGCGATCGCCCCACGGCATCCCCGACACGAGGAGGCGTGCATCGGGCATGCGCTCGGCGGCTCGGAGAAAGCCCTCGACCGCGGTGTGGACGTTCTTCAGGCGATGGATGAACCCGAAGAACGTGAAGAGGAACGCTCCCTCGGGGATGCCGAGGCGCCCCCGCGCGTCGCTCATCGGCGGGAGCACGGCGCGCGTCGTCCCGTGCGGAATGACGCTGATGTCGCCCGGCGCGATGCCCTGCCGCTCGAGCTCCGTGGCCATCGCTTCGCGATGGTGCACGACGAGGTGCGCGGCCTCGGCCAGCTCGCGATGAAAGGTGCGAGTGCTCGACCGGAGGGCGAGCACCCGCCAACGCCGCGCTCCGTAGACGGTGTGGAGCGTGACGACGGGCCGCACTCCCTCCGCGCGAAGCCGCTTCACGAGCGCCGGCAAGCGGCGGTCTTCGCCGAAAAGGTCCGGCGCGTACTGAAAATGGGCGACCTCGCAGCGCTCCGCGGTGATGGCCCGAAACACGTCGTCGCCGTAGTCGTCCTCGCGTCGGTAGGTCGCACTTACTCGAAGCCGCGGCAGCCCCAGATCCTCGGGCTCACCGGTATTTTCCGCGCAAACGAAGACCGACGTCTCCGGGTCGGCGACCAGGGCCCGAGCGAGGTGCTGCGTGTAGAGACCGATCGCACAGCGCTTCGGCGGGTACGTGCTGACTAGGCCGACGCGCATGGGGGGAATCGACGCGAGCTCCTAGACCGTTCGAAACCTCTCTGCAACTCGTCGATCCGATCTGGCGCCGGACGCGACCGGGAATAGAGCGGTGCGCCCGCTCGTTTGACCGCTCGCCGGAAAAGTACAAATTTTCGTCGCTCGTACACGCCATCGAAACCCGGTCGACTCTCGGTACGGACAAGATCGGCGCATGCGTTGGGCGAGGTACCTCGTGATCGCCGCCGTGATCGGCTTCGAGCTCGCGTACATCGTGATTGGCATGAGTCAATCGTCGAGCCTGGTGCGCGGACAATAAGGTCGAACGCTCGGCGTCACCCGAAACGACCGAAGACCAGATTCAACACGAGACCGAGTACGGTCGTGTTGTAGGCGAACGACACGACGGAATGCACCAGCACGGTGCGGCGCATCTGCTCGGTGCACACGGTGACGTCGGACACCTGGTAGCACATGCCGATCGTGAACGAAAAGTAAGAAAAATCGAGATCGTTTGGGGCCTTCTTGCCAGGAAATTCGAGGCCTCCGACACCGTCATCGTCGTCGCGATAAAAGAGCCGAGCGTACCGAAACATGTACGCCGCGTGGGTGAGCAACCACGATGAAGCGACCGCGACGAGACAGAGTGCGACCACGAAGTCGTCGAGTCGGGGCGACGCGCGGCGCGCCTGTCGGACGAACAACGTCGCCGCCACGAGGCTCACCGCGCACGCGAGGAGCACCAGAAAATAGACCGCGGTTCGACCCGGGTCTTCCGCGGCGGCGCGGCGCCGCGTCTCGGACGAGTCAGCTCCTTTGACCGTCAAGTATGCGAGGCCGAGGACCGTCGTGCTCGCGGCGTCCCAGCCGGCAATGGCGCGGATCCCCCACCCCAGGCGCGGCAGAATCGACCACGCAACGAGCCCCATGACGAGACCGAGGGTCAATCGCCCGCGGGACTGGCGGGGGTCGTACCAGGGGAAAGCGCGTTGGGGGGCGGCCGAAACCATTCCGGTCGCATCTTACTGAGCCCGGCGAAACCGGCCCGCTTCCTGTACGGTGCCGTCCCCGCGGCCCCGAGGCCCCGAACAAAGTGCAGCAACTTTCGACAAACCGAGCGGATCGACTTGATCCTTCTCCCGCGGGGAGGCACACCGCGTGTCCCACGGTGCCAAGGTCGAACTCGCTCGAGGCGTTGGGCCTTTCGCCTGCGGTGACGTAATCCGATGCAGGGTCGCCTCTCCTCGGTGCTAACGCGCGGACGCCTGTGGTGGGGCGCGCAAAACCGCGCGGTCCTGCCGCTGCTCTTCGCCGAGAGCTCGCCGCTCGACTTGCGGATCGTCGGGCGCACCTTGCTCCACGCCTCGCTCGTCGGGGTCGCGACGGGCCTCGTCGGGGCCGCCTTCTTTGGCGCACTCGAATACGCGCAGCGGTACCTCCTCGAATACCTGACGGGCTACGTCCCGCTCCGCGCCCACGGCGAGACGTTTGCGGCGGGCAGCGGCGAGCACGTGTTCCGGCCGTGGCTCCTGGTCTTGCTTCCGGCCCTCGGTGGCTTGCTCTGCGGGCTCGTGACCCGGCTCGCCCCGGAGGCGCGCGGGGGCGGCGGTGACGCCATGATTCACGCCTTCCATCACGACGGCGGCATCATTCGCCGCCGCGTGATCGGCGTGAAGTTCCTCGCGTCGATGCTCACGCTCGGCACCGGCGGCGCGGGCGGCCGCGAGGGCCCGACGATGCAGATCGGCGGAGGCATCGGGTCGTACGTCGGACGGCTGCTCCGTGTCGGCCCGCGCGAAACCCGAATTCTGATGGTCGCCGGGGTCGGAGCCGGTATGTCCGCGGTGTTCCGGACGCCCCTCGGCGCCGCGCTCCTCGCCGTCGAGGTGCTTTACGCGGACGGGTTCGAATCCGACGCCTTGATTCCATCGGTGCTGGCGAGCGTCGTGTCGTACTCGGTCGTCATTTCGATCTTCGGCGAGAGCACGCTCCTCGCGCACGCGCCGCGGTTCCCGTTCAGCGCGATCCATTTGCCGCTGTACGCGCTCCTGGCCGTCCTGGTCGCACTGCTCGCGGCGGCGTTTGCCGGCGCGCTCCATCGCTCGCACGTCTGGTTCGACCGCATCCCTTGCCCGGACTGGCTCCGGCCGTCGATCGGCGGGTTCTTGCTCGGCGCGCTGGCGACGGCACTCGTCTTGGCCGTGGGGCGGCACATGAGTACCGAGGGTCAGGGTTTGGGCCTCCTGGGCGGCGGTTACGGCGCGGTTCAAGTCGCGATCTCCGGCGCGTCGTGGATCCCTTCGGGGTGGACGGCGGTCGAGCTGCTCTTCGGTTTGTCGATCGTGAAGATCGTCGCCGCATCGCTGACCATCGGCTCGGGGGGCAGCGCCGGCGATTTCGCGCCGTCACTCTGCATCGGCGGGCTCTTCGGCGGCGCCTTCGGACGCGCCGTGGCGTTGCTGACTCACGATCCGAGCATCGACCCGGGCGCCTTTGCGCTGGTCGGCATGGGCGCGTTCTACGGCGGCATTGCCCACGTGCCGCTCAGCGCGCTCGTGCTCGTGTGCGAGCTCGCCGGAAACTACGATCTGCTCGTCCCTTTGATGCTCACGCAGGGTATCGTCTTCGTCGCCCTACGGGGCCGAACGCTCTACGACGCGCAGGTGCCGGCCCTCAACGACTCGCCGGTGCACCGCGACACGCTCCTGCAGGATCTATTGAAGTCGAAGACCGCCGCGGACCTGATGACGCGCGGGCGGCCGTACGCGAGCTTCCAGCCGGAGACCACCGCGGCCGAAATGCTGCGTCTGGTCGCCGAATCGACGTGGCAAGACGTCTTTCCGGTCGTCGACGCTTCGCAACGCATGGTCGGTCTGGTCAGCAACAGCGTGATCCCCATCCTCGCGATGGAACGCGACGGAGCGAAGTGGGCGGTCGCCGCCGACGTCATGGGACAGCCGGTGAGCGTCCGCGACAGCGACGACTTGATCACCGTGACCGAGCTGCTGCTGAAAACGAAACTCCGCGAGCTTCCGGTCGTCGACGTCGATTCGCGCATCGTCGGCTTTCTCGACGAAGCCGAGATCGCGGCGATCTACTTTCACGCCGCGTCGCACCCCGAATGACGGCACGGGTCCCCACACCGAAGAGACTCGGCGTGGAAGGTGCCCCTAAAAAATAGAGCGTCTACGAGTCGAGTCCGAGGGCAACGGCGGGGCGCGGTCCGTCGCTTTTTCGCGCGCCGCTCTCTTCGCGGACGGTTTTCAGGATTCGATAGGTGCCGTCTTTCGGGAGCCGAACGAAACCGGTGAACGCCGCGGCAGCGAGCGTGCCGTCTTCGAGCCATTCTTCGATCCATTGCGAGGCGTGCCGGACACTCTCTTGTTTGAGCGCCACGCCGAGTTGACGAAGCCATTTGCGGTTGAAGCGCTCGTGGCTGCCGACGGGCTTCGCGACGATGAGCGGAATGCCGAGCGCGGCGTAGAAACTGAGCTCGCTCGGTTTGGTCCAGAGCACGTCGGTTTCGAGCAGGAGCTCGTTGAAGCGACGGTAGTACGTCGCGAAGTCCGGCGCCTTCAGCACCTCGATGCCGTCG
>DATBBD010000313.1:0-17891 GCA_036271175.1 Polyangiaceae bacterium
CGCCGGTCTCCTCGGCCTTTTTTATCGCTTCGAACACGACGCTGCCGGGATCGCCGCCGTCCTTTCCGCGGACGACCTCACATCCGACGCGGTTCGCCCACACGGTGAGTTGCTGAACCGCCGCAGCGCGGAAAGTGTCGCCGGCTGCGAGCACGGCCTTGGTTCCGTCTTCCTTCAGCTTCGTGGCGAGCTTGCCGATCGTCGTGGTTTTGCCGGCCCCGTTCACGCCGACGAACAGCACGACCGTCGGTTTGCTCCGTAGCTCGAGTGCGCGCGCCTTGCCGCCCACTTCGAGGATTCGGAGAGCTTCGGCGCGGAGCGCGTCCCACACGCGCGCCGGATCCACGAGTTCGCTTTTGTCGAGCGAGTCGCGAACGCGCGCCAAAATCGTATTCGTCGTTTTCACGCCGACGTCGGACGCGAGCAGCACTTCTTCGATTTCGGTGACGATGTCGGGACGAATCTCGGATTTGCCGCCGAATAGGCTCTTCAACTTACCGAAGAATCCTTCGGGCTCACGCGAACGGGCGAGACCGCGACGCAGCCGCTCGACGTCCGTCGATCGCGAAAACATCGGCCGCGACGCGCGGCTCGGCCGATCCACCACAGGCGCCGCATCGGTAGCGGGGCTCGGAATCGACTTGGCCCCGGTCTCCGACGGAGGCGGCGGCGCCTTCGAGGTTCGTCGCGAATCGGGCTTCGGCGGCGGAACGCTTCGACGCGGCGGCGGCAGCGGCGCCTGGCTCGACTCGGGCGCGGAAGCGCCGGTCGCCGCTCCCTTTCGCATGAAGAGGAAGTAGACGAGGAGAAGCGCGATGATGCCGAGGACGACGTAGGTCATTGTCGTGTCGCCTGAGTCGACGACGGAGGGCGCACTATTAAACGCACGCTCTTCTACGTCAACGTTCGTCGCGTCCGCCATCGTGACGGCTCGGAGACGGCTCTTTCGCGATGATTTCGGCTTCGCGTCGCTCGTCCGGCGACGCTGGGCCGTACGCGGCTTCTTCGACGGCCGCAGCCCAAGCGAGCACGTCGCCGTGACGCGCACCGCGTGCGAGAGCCGACACCTCTTGGGGCGTCGGTTCCTTCTTTCGTGACCAGGGCCGGCCGGCCTCACGTGTCCACCCGACGAGCCGATCGAGAATCGCGCGCCGGCGCGAAACCAGGCTCACGACGAGGACGCCGTCCGAAGGGGCCTGCTTCTCGAGCGTACTGTGATGCGGCGCGGCGACCACGAGCCGAGCCCCGTCGTTGCGAGCGGCTTCCACGTGCGCGATCGTGAAGGCGCCGTCCGCCCCCGTCGTGAACGAGGCCGCCACGCCCTCGCCATCGAACACCGGCACGACGATCTTCAGCCGAGCGAGCGCGATCGGCGTCCCATCGTGTGCGTCGAGAACTCGACCCTTCCAGCCGGATTGCGAGGCGTCGCGTTCGACGAGTTCGACGGAGGCGCGCCCGGACGTCGCATCGCCGGGGCGCGTCGTGGCGCGCGGCGACCGCACTGGTCGGCGCCAGGCGCGTACCACCCAGTACCCGATCCCGATTGCGGCCAAAAGCCACGGTAGGCCGGTCCAAGGGTTCGGTGGTCGCACCGGTACGTCGACGACCAGCGGCGCTCCGGCAATGAAGCCGTCCCCGTCGGCAATGTAACGGAGTGCGATCTGCGCCGGTCTGCCCCGAGGTGGAGCGAACGTCGCGACGACGCGGCTGGCCCCGGCGCTGACTTCCGCAACGCCCACGGGTTGTCCGTCGAGGAGCGCTTCGACCCAGCCGTTCGGTACGGCGCCGGCTGCCCAGCCGACCGCGACGGGGAGTTCGACGCCGTCGGTCGGGTCGGAAGGGGACAGCGTCGTCGCGATGCCGAGATGCGCCGTCGCGTGGCGCTCGAGGAGTACCCATTCTTCGGCCCGGGCGAGCGACGACGACCCTGCGAACCGGACCACCAACTTACCGACGCCCGGCGGCGCGAGGAGCCGCGACTCGACGTCGAATTTCGCCGTGCTCCCGAGCTCGACGTCCGTGGCTCCGACTTCGCTTTCCGGGCCGCCGTCGGTTCGCGGCCGGAACGAGAGCACGAGGCGCACCGGTTCGGGGCTGCCGCCGCCTTCGACAAGCCGGGTGGTCACTCGAATCACCACCGAGGGGGAGTCGAGCGACGCGGTGAGCTCGCGATCCTCGAAGGCGAGGCCGATCGGTCGCAGCCCGACGTCGCCCGAAACCGTGGCAGCGACGGCGCCATGGTAGGTGTCCCCGTCATAGCGAACGACTCTTCCGGCGAGTGAGACCGCCTTCGGAAGCCGTGCGCAGAAAAATCCTCCCGGGTCAGTTCGCATCACGACGCCGTCTGGTTCGGCGACGACGGTGTCCCCGGAGCGGCACGCGGACGCCGCGACGGCTTCGTCGCGTCCGGCGGTCACGACGACCCGCGCGCCGGAGATGGGTTGACCGGTGTCGTCTCGGAGAGTGCCCGAGACATCGACTGACGTGTCGGTCGATATGGCGCCGACTCCCGACATCTCCGAGTCGGCGCGCACACGAAGGAGTCCTCGCGCTTCCGCGGTGACGGAAAACGAGATGGAGAGAACGATGACGACGGAGGTGGCGACTCGGCTCGCACCGACTCGCAGCGAGGCTGAGGCCGTCGCCGTTCGGTAGGACGCGGCGCGCATGGGAAAGAAGCGCATGTACACCCCGAGCGTACCTCCTCTTTGCAACAACGCGTGGGCCGCGAACGCGGGCAGGCAAATGCGAATCACGAGCGCGCGCTTGGAAGAGCTCGGCTGCTTGACAATGGAAGCCAGGAAGTAAAAGGTTACGGTTGGTGGTGTTGGGCACTCCGTCGCGCGTCGGGTTGGTCGTCATCGCTTTCTCGGTGCTGCTATCGACGTGGTTCGTCGCGCGCTCCGCGCGAGCCGACGATCGCTTCGACAAGATGTCGTCGGAGCTCGCCAACAACTCGGACTTCCGGGTTCGCACGCAGGCCGCGCTCGCGCTCGGTGCGAGCAAGGACAAGCGCGCGGTGACGCCGCTGTGCGGCGCGCTCGACGACTCGAACACCACCGTCCGCGCGGCGGCGGGGGCAGCCCTCGGAAAATTATCGCTGGGCGGCCTTTCTTGCCTGAAGGCTCACCTCGACGGTGAATCGAGCGACTCGGTCAAAGCCGTCCTCGTGAAGGCGATCTCGCAAGTGAAGGCCGGTCAGCGCCCCGTCGTTTCTAGCGAGACGAAATATTACGTCGCGTTCGGCCCTACGACGGACAAGACCGGCCGCTCCGGCTCCGACGTGGACGACATGGTGCGCTCCGCGATGGAGCAAGCGTCGTCGGAGCTCGACGGGTGCGTCGTCGCGCCGCGTGACGAGACCGTCTCCGACGCGAACGCCGTCGTCGCGAAGTGGAAGAAGCTGCACGCGTTTTTCCTGTGGCCGAAGGTCATGGCGCCGGACTACAGCGGCCAGAAACTCGTCGTTCGCGTCGAAGTCACGGTGTTTACGTATCCGGGCAAAGCGATGAAGGGGAGCATCCCCCTGAAGCTCACGATGCCGGACGTCACTTCGGTCGACAAAGGCTCGGAAAACGACTTGATCAACCGCGCCGCGGCCTCGGCGTTCGAGCGCTTCGCCGAGAACGTGGAACGGTTCCAATGAGCGCCGGTTACGGCGCTTTTATGTCGTGGGCCGGCTCGCTCAGCGAAAAGCGCCACTTTTTCGGCCCTCCGCTTGCGCGGGCCCCTAATGAACCCGTACGATTAACGATAATAGCGAGTTCCTCGCCCCATTTTTTCGGTGTGGGCTCGCTTGGAAGAACCTCGTCATGGCAGAAGCGACCACTGCGTCCGTAGTTCCGGGGCGACACCAGCGAAAGCTCCGCAACTACCTCCTCGACGCGCATTTTCAGCTCAAATACGCGAGCTACCTCGTCGCGATCGCCTTCGTACTGAGCTCATCCTTGGGCTTCATTCTCTACCGGACGAGCAACGCGGTGCTCGCCGAGAGCCGTGAATCGGTCTCCATCGGCGAGCAGGTCGTCGATCGCGGCCGCCTGGTCGTCGAAGAGAGCAAGAAGGTCAACGCCGTCGTTCAGATGAACATCGTGCGGGACCCTGCGTACGGCGACAATCCAGCGCTCCTCACCGCGTTTCAAGCGGACGCGAAAGACCAGGACGATCGCTTGAGCCTCCAGCAAGCGCGCCTCGAAGAGCAGTCGCGCAACCTGAAGCTCGAGTCGGTCAAGATCAGCGAGCGGCAGCGCGCCGTCGGAACGGCCCTGGTCGTCGTGCTCGCGCTTCTCGTCGTGGGCGTGGGGCTCGGCGGCATCGTCGTTACTCACCGTGTCGCCGGTCCGATCTACAAGATGAAGCGCCAGCTGCGCGATCTCGGGAACGGCAATTTCCAGATCCCGTTTCCGCTCCGCAAAGGCGACGAGCTCGTGGACTTTTTCGAGGCCTTCCGCACGATGGTGAAGCAGCTCCGCGACCGTCAAGAGCAAGAGATCGCCCTCCTCGACCGCGCCATCTCGAATCTCGCCGAGAAGGCCAACGAGGACGACGTGACCGAACTCCGCAGCCTCCGCGAAAAAATGCAGCGCTCGCTCGAGGTCTGAGCGGCTCGTGCGCGAGCGGCGCCTTCCGGACGCGACTCGCGTCCTCGGCCTATTCACGATCGCCGGTGCCGCCTGGTACACGGCGGCGATCTTGCGGTTCTCGTGGACCCAGAGCTTCTTCGTCGGCGACGACTACTCGGCGTTCTACATGGCCGCGACCGAGCCGCTCGGCAAAGCGCTCTTGTCGCCGCTCGGCTCGCAGATCGTCCCGCTCCACCGCGCGCTGACGTTTCTCACGTGGCGAGTCTTGCCGATGAACTTCGCACTCGCGCTCGCGGTGCTCGTGTCGTTCCATGTGCTCGCGGCGTGGCTTCTCTATCGGACGCTCGGGCTCGTTCGGAAGAGCCGGCTCAACGCGGTCTTCGTCGCGTTCTACGCGACGTACGTTTTCGTGGGGGTGAACCTCACCTGGTACTCATCGGGTATGACGCGATTTCCCTATATCGCGCTCTGTCTCGTCGCGATTCATGAGTATTTGCTCTTTTCCCAAACCGGTCGGCGTCGGCGGCTCGTCGCGGTCGTCTTCTGTTACCTCTTGGCCCTCGGGTTCTATTCGAAGGCGATTTTTCTCCCCCTCTACTGCGCGGGCCTCGACCTCTCTCGGGATCGTCGCGGTGAAGAAAAAGACCCGCGTCGCGAGCGGGCGAAGTGGGCGACGCTCGTCGCGCTCGTCGCTCTCGGCGCCGTCTATGTGCCAATAGCGCGCAGTCTCCTCGACGAGGCGTCGCGGCAGACGAACACCAACGTCCCGTTTCTCTTCGCTTTCGTGAAGAGCGCTGGAGCCGTGTTCGGCTATAGCCTCGTCGACGTGGTCGTCGGTCTCCGGGATTTCGCGCCGGTCGCGCTCGTCGTGCTCGCCGTCGTCGCGTATTCGACGCTGCGTGCCCGCCGCTCGCTGGCGGCATGGGCCGCGCTGGCCGCAGTCTTGTGCGCCAATTTTCTCATCGTCGGCGCGTCGAACCGCACCGTGCTCTGGGGCGGTCTCATGGTCTTCGAATATCGTCACTACTTCGAGCTGTGCTTCCTCACGACCTTGTTCGTCGCGATCGTCGTTCATCGCGTTCGCGAGGGCGCCCCGGAGCTTCGCGTCTTCGAGCGCTCGACGCGGGCCCGCGCCGCGGCCGCGCTCGGCATCGGCGCCCTCTTCGTCGTGCACGCCGTTTTCTCGTACCGCGCCTTTTATCGGATCCAGGCGAGTCCTTCGGGCGACATGCAGCAGTCTCGCCGCTACATGAGGACGCTCATCGCCGATCTCGACCGGCTCGGTCCGCTCGTTCGTCCGGGCGTCAGGTTCGCCGACGGATACATTCCGCGGTACCTCGACCAAATGGCGATGGACTTCACGCAGAAATCGCAGCTCTTCGCGGCGATGGCGGTCCCCGCCGTGTTCGTTCCCGCCGCGGAGGCTACCTACAAAGTCGGGAGCGACGGCCACGTGTTTCGGCTCGCGCGCTCGCGGCGCCGATGACGGCGCACTCCGAGATCACCGTGGCGTCGAACACCGAAGCTCGTGAAGAGGCGCTTCTCGCGGCGGCGATGCGCGCGGCGAGTTGGGTGCTCGCGGCGGTACCGTTCGGCGTCGCGGCGTGGTTCGTGTCCGGCTTCAGTCTGGTGATGCCCCTGTTCGATCACTGGACTCTATTTCCGATATTCGCGCGGTTTTCGTCCGGTGACTTTCGCTGGTCCGATTTTTTTCTTCCGCACAATCGGCTCCATGTCGCGCCGCTCGTGAAGCTCGTTCTCGCGGTGCTCGCGACGGTCACCGGTTGGAGCTTTCGCGCGGAGATGGCCCTCGGGCTCCTCGTCGTTGCGTACACCGGCGTGATCCTGCACCGCGCGTTCTCGGCGTCGCTGCCCGGACCCTCACACCGCGCGGCTCGCGGGGTCGCGCTGTTCCTCACGATGGCGCTCCTCTATTCGCCGGCCCAAGACTGGATTTGGACCTGGTCGATCGGCTTTTTTCACTACTTCGAGAACGCCGCCGTCGCGACCGCGGTCTACGCGTTCGCCAAACGAAAGCCGAGCATCGGTCTCGCCGTTCTCGGATGCGTCGCGGCGACGTTCAACCGGTTCGAGGGCATGTTCACGTGGATCGTTTTTTTGCCTGCGTTGTTCGTCGCCGCGCGTCGGTTGCCGCGCCCGCGCCGGCAGTCGCTCCCGTGGCTCGCCTGGGGCGCAGCTGCCGCGGTGTCGTGCGGAACGTGCGCGACGTTGATCGCGGTGGCGCGCCCCGTCGAGTTTTCATCGATGGGCGGCAGCATGACCAGCGGCATGGTCGATCGATTGAAGGCAGCGACGAGCTTGCTCGGCATGTCCGCCGGTCTGTTCACCGAGTCGCACGGCGCGGACGCGCTCCGGGCCGCGGCATTCTTTCCCGCGGGCGTCGTGGTGGTCGCGCTCTTCGTCGGAGCCGCCGTCGCGCTCCTCCGTGACGGCGCGCACGACGCCTCGCGTGACGGCTCGCGGGAGCGCGCTCTGCCGTGGATTTGCCTCGGTGCGTTTGCGGTGGCCTTTGCCGCGGCGACGGCCGCGGCGCGCGAAGAAGTGGCGACGCCCGACTCGCTGTGGCTCCTCAGGTGCTATTTGTCCGCGTATTCGTCGACGGCGTCGCTGTTCGCCGTCGCGACGGTGCACCTCGTCGTGTTGTTTCTCGCCGAACGACCGGCGCGCTTCGGCGTGTCGGCCGAGCGGCTCGGTCGCGTCGCCGCGGCGTTGTCGCTCGTCGTCGTGGCGTTCGATTATGCGCACGCGTTTCCGCGCCTCGCGGCCCGCCGCGCCGAAGGGCACTGGGACCGCTACTGCGTCGAGCTCGCGCCGTACTTCGCGGCGAAAAGTACCTGTTACATGCCGCCCGGTGGCGGCGCAGCGCTCGAGCGCGCTGGCTTCGGCAGGATGGCGAGGCGCGTCGCGTACGCCGGGGAAGGAGCGCACTTCGGCACCGTCGAGACGGCGTTCACCGCCGCCGAGCCTCTAGGCGGCGCGGGCATCGCTGCGATTTCCGGTCACGTCGCACTACGAGACGACGCAGACGGGACGGTGCTCGTCGCGTTCGGCGACGATCGCGCCTTCGTCGCCGAAGCGCGCGAGCTGCGAGCGACACCGAACGGAACGGAATGGATCGCGACCTTGCCGTGGGGCTTCGTCGAATCGGATCCACGGCCACTCAGCGCTTGGGCGTACGACCGCGCTCACCGGGTTTTTCGCCGTCTCGACGGCGAAGCGCGGCCTCGCCGTCAGTAGGCGTCGAAGTCGAACACTTCGTAGCGAACTCGATTTGGATCGAAGCGGCGTTTCTGGTCGGTCAAATCGTAGAACAGCAAATTCAACGGTGAGGGCCGGAGCCGCATCGGGACGTCGATGTACGCCGATCGCGAGAATTTTCGGCTCTTGTCGGCCGCGACGTAAAGGCGCAGCGGGCTCGGCGTCGTGAGACGCGGCAGACCTTCGGGCAAGAGCGCGCGCGGAAACGCCCCCACTTGCACCATGATTCCCGGCGTCCCCGACGGCGCGAAGAGATGGCCCACGTCGTTTCGGTACGACACGCGATACGGCGCGGCGGGATGCTGGAGCCGCCACGCGACGCTCTCGCGATCCCACGTGCGCACGAACTCTGCTTCGTCGCCGAACGCCGTCTCCGGAATCGGCCCCACACCGAGCTTCACATCGAGCGGGCACACCAGCTGAAAGCCCCATTTGCCCACGAAGAGCGGCGTGCTGTTCGCGTTGCCCACTCCCGAGAAGAACGTGAACCCGAGGTCGCGTGCCGCGCCGAAGGATTGCTCGACGAGCGCCGTGAACAGCCCCTTGCCGCGAAATCCTGGGTGCGTGGCGAGCTGGAACGGCCAGATCCCTCGGTCCGCTTTGCCGAAGATCTTCGCCGCGATCGGGATCATCAAATAATGGCCGACGAGCTCGCCCTCGACGAACGCGCTGAACCCGAACGTCGGCCCGAGGGGATTGCCGTTGTAGAGGCGGTCGAGATACGCGGGGGTCAGGTGACGCGCGTGCGGGAACACGACGTTCAAGAGGCGGCAGGTCCGCTCGAGGCCGGGAGGCGTGAGATCGACGGGACGAATTTCCATGTTACGCGACGCTTGCCTCGGGGCGGTCCGGACGAGCGCCGAGCCGTCGCTTCTGATGGGCCGCGTACTCCGCGTACGGCATGACCCGGACCCCGAGCTCGAGGAGGCGCTCCAAGCGCGGGAACACGGCATCGCGATTCTGGAACATGAGCCAGCTGAAGAGCGGGTTCATATCGGGAAACGGGAAGCGCGGCTCGCGTGAATCGATGTCGAACGGATGCAGATAGCCGGCGACCGGTTCGCCGTTCGCGAGGCGCCGTCGAAAGATCCGCCGAATGAGCGGGAAGGGGAGCAGTCGAAAATAAATTCCGCCGACCAGGGGAACGTTCAGCCCGGGCAGGTGCGTCAGGGTAACCGGCACTTCGAGGAGCCCGTCGAGCATTCGCGGCCGATCGGGGCCGAATTCCGGCCAGCCGTAGAGCGGGTTTCTCGCCGGCAGCACCGACGCCGAATACTCGAACCCGAGCTTGCCGAGCACGCGATACGCCCACGCCGTTCTTGCCGTCATGGAGCCGTACGGCGCACGAAAGCCGATCGAGCGCGTCACGCCGGCCCGCTCGAAGACTTCCTGACAACGCTGGATGTCACTTCGGAAGCTGTCTGCGTCGTGGCGGTCGAGCGCGGTGTGGTCGCTCGTGTGGCAGCCGATTTCGTGTCCGGCTGCTGCGACGGTGCGTACCAACGACGGATAGCGACGCGCGACGTCGCCGGTCGTGAAGAACGTGCAGCGGATCCGATGACGGTCGAGAAAACCGAGGAAGCGTTCGGTATTTTCCGGCACTCGTTCGGCGAGTCGTTGTCCTCCGGGAAATAGCGAGCGGACGTCCTCGAGGTCCACGCTGAAGAGATACGTGGGCCCGAGCTCGTCCCGCTCGTCCGAAGACGCCGCCGCTCGAGTCTCCGGGTTCGTCACGGCCGAACCCTCGCGCGAAATTCGATCCGCCGGAAGACCCTTCGCGTTCGTCGTGCACGGCCCCGGTCGAGCCGTCTGGGTGTACCCTCCGCGCACCGGATGAAACCGACGCTCGCCAGGGTGCTCGCGCCGTCGTTGGTCGCCCTCTCGATCGCCCTGTACTTCACGGTGTTCATCGCGCCGAGCCTCGTGGACTCAGGCCCGGGACGGATGTGGGCCGACTACGATTATCAGAGCTACTTCTTGCCGCGATTCGTGATGGGCTCGAAGGCGCTCCTCGCGGGTCGGCTACCGCTGTGGAACCCGTACGAGTTCGGTGGGCTTCCGTTCCTCGCGACGGGACAGCCCGCCGTTTTTTACCCCCCGATGGTGCTGACGTACGGCGTGCTCTCGCCGGTGACGGCGCACTGGGTGTTCCTCATCGTCCACTACCTGGTGCTCGCCGGCGCGTTCCTTTTGTTCCTGCGGAACCGCGGCCTGGTCGGCGTTCCGGCGTTCATCGGCACGGCGATCTGGGTCTTTTCTGTGCCGCTCCTGAACTCGAATTATCACCCGAATCGCATCGCGAGCATGGTCTGGGTCCCGTTCCTGTTCTTGCTCGCCGATCGCGCGGCGGCGGGTTCGAAGAAGGCGCTCGGCTTGTTCGCGCTCGTGATCGCCGTGATGCTCACCGCGGGGTACCCGGTGCTCGCGATTCACGTCGCGCTCTTGCTCGGGATCCACGCGATCGTCTGCTTCGCCGTCGGCGAGGTGCGCTCGCCACCGTGGCGCACGCTGCCCGTGCTCGCCGGTGCGTTCCTGCTCGGCGCGATCGCCGCGGCCGCGCAGCTGCTTCCCCTCGCCGAACTCGGGCGCGTCGCGGCGCGAACGAAAATGGCGAGCCTTCCGAGCACCGTCGATTTGACGGAATTGCCGCATCCGCTCCTCAGCATCGTACCGGCGCTGATCGTCTTTGCGCTCGTCGGATTGCCGCTGGTGCGCGCGCGGGCGGCGGTCGTGAACTGGGCCGTCTGCATCGCTCTCGGCGAGGGCGGGTGGAAGCTCCTTCGCGCGCTCCCGGGGTTCAGCATGACGCGCTTTCCCTTCGCGTGGCTGTTCTTGATCCCGTTCTTCGCGGGCTGGACCGCGGCGGTCGGGGCCGACGCGCTCTTTTCGAGCGAGTCCGGCGCTCGCACGCGTCGACTTGCGCTCGTCGTCGTCGCGGGCGGCGCATTCGCCGTCGCGATCGCGTATGCGGTGGCGCTCGTCGCGCCCGGCATGCTCGATGTGTCGCACGAGCTGTCGCTCTTCCGATACAACGCGAAGACCACGTTCTCGGCGTTGCTCGGCATCGCCGCGTGCGTCGCGATGATCGCGCTGTCGTTCGCCGAGCGCCGCGGTCGGGCTCCGCCGGCGGCGTGGCTCGCCGCGAGTTTTTGCGCGGTCGTCTCGCATCTCGGTTCCGCTCCGTTCGCGTCGGTTTCGGCGCCCTTCACGCGGCCGACGCCGGTGGGCGCCGTAGAAGGCTTGTACGGCAGATCGCGTCCGATCGAAGGGCGCACCCTGTCGCTCTTCGATCTTCGGTTCGGCTACGAAATCACCGACGAGCTGCCGAGCCCGCTCGGCGTCGAGTCGAGCTTTCTGCCCGTCCGGTACGCCCAGATCCTCGAAAAACTCGACGTCATGGTGCCGCTGCAAACCCTTGGATGGACCGCGCTCGCTCGCGCGCCGGGGTTTCTCGACGCGATGAACGTCGAGCTCTTGCTCGTCCCCGACGAGGTGGCGCCCCTCTTCATGCAGCATGGCTTCATGAGCGTGCGCCACGCCGACCGTGCGTCGCTCCTCCGGAAGCGCGATCGGCTCGGTCCGGCGTGGGTCAACTACGCCGTGTACCGGGCGAGTTCGGAAAAGGACGCGCTCGACACCGTCTTCGGCGAGAGCTTCGAGCCGCGACGCGAAGTCGTCGTGGAAGACGCGCTTCACCACGATTTTCCGGCGACCACCGACGAGCTGGCGACCCCAGCCTTCGCGCGTCCGACGACGGATCCGAATCTCGCCGAGTTCGACGTCACACTCACGAAGCCCGGCGTGTTCGTCGTTTCCGCATCGGCGTATCCCGGCTTTCGTGCGACGGTCGACGGTGCGCCCGTGGAATGGAAAACGGCGGACTTCGTCTTGCGCGCCGTCGAGCTCGAACCGGGGCATCACGTTGTCGGGTTCGACTATCGCCCGGCGTCGGTGCGTCGCGGGCTTTGGGTCAGCGCGCTCGGGCTCGTCGCAATCGCCGCGCTGCTCCTCGTCGCGTGGCGGCCGCCACGATCGCCCGCTAGAACGCCGCTTTGACGTATTCGACGCGCGCGCGTCCCTCGTCGAACGTGACGCTCGCGGCATCGAAGCGCATCCGTTCGACGCTCGGATCGTGCGCGTAACGGTGACGCCAGAGCCGCTCGCCCGCACGACGGAGGCGCAGCTGCTTCTTGCCGTCGATGCTGCCGAAGGCTCGCGTCCACGCCCCTTTGCCTCGCGTCCGCACTTCGACGACGACCACGACGGCGCCATCTCGAGCCACGACGTCGAGCTCGAAATGCCCGACGTGCAGGTTCGTCGCTACGATGACGAGCCCGGCGCGCTCGAGATATTCGACGACCGCCGCTTCGGCGAGCGCGCCGAGAAGACGCGAGCGTTCGACGATGATTCGCGCTTGGGCTCCGCGCATGCTCGCGGAACTTCGTCGGCTGCGTTGCGTGCTCGGTTGCTTGCCGTGTGCCGCCAGGCGGCAGAGCGGGCGCTCAGTTCAGACCGTCGGGGTGGGGGACGCCGCAGTTCGAAGGCGGGCCCTCGATGCACGAGCTAGCGGCGATTCGGTTCGGGTCGACCACTTGCGTGCCGTCCTTGATGCAATACGAACCGGCGAGCTCCGTCGACGACTTGCTGAGGCCCGTCGGCACGAGGTTCTGGCAAACGAAGCCGCTCGGGCACGAGCAATACTTGGCGTTCGCGTCGGCGCCGGCGCAGCGGCACGAGCAGTACACGGCCGAATCCGGGCGCCGCGTGACGAGCTGTGGATTGACCGGGACCGTCACTTCGTTCGCGTCGGCGGCGGCGGTCCCCGGCAGGTAGCACCGTTGGTCCGGGCCGAGACCCGAGCTCACGATGCCGGTCGTTGAATCGCCGGCTTGACCGTAGGGGCAGCTGACGCGGCCACTGAAGTTCGCCACCAGGCAGACGCGGGTCTCGCACTGGAACGACTTGCTCTCGACGTTGACCTCGGTCTGGTCGTAGCCCGAGAACGTCGGATAGTATTCGTCTTCGGGGATGCACGGATCACCGACGCCGCCGCTTTGACAAGCCGAACTGGCAAGCCCCGCGAGGGAGATCAGGAGAAGAGTGAGTTTGCTCGAAGTCCAACGCACGATGATCGCCTCGCCCAGGTTCGCGGTGACGCTCTCGGAATCCCGAGCGTCACGCCGTGGTTAAGCTAGTCCCTCGGTCGGAAATCCGTCAACGTCAAAACGCCCAAGCGGCGCAGCCCGGACGTGTTGAACACAAATGTCCGCATTCTCTTCATCGTCCGCTCTCGTCCGCCGGCCGACGAGAGACGCGAGGTGAACCATGACGCGTCGCTCGCGTTACCGTCGATCTTTGCGACGCGTCGAGTCGGTCGCACCGTTCCGTGCGTTCCGTCAGCTCGTCGCGCTCGTCGTGTGTGCCTCACCCGCGACGTCGACCGCGACGCTTCGATCGATTCATCCGTTATGTGCCGTCGATCGTGAGAGGCGATGTCGTCCGTGATCGGCTCACCCGTGCCGGTCGCGTCGAGTTCTCTCGCATTTCAAATTTCTCGCGCTGAGAAAACTACGAAGTCAGCGCGATTTCTGCTTCGGTGCCAGTCCTTGACAAGGTAAACGTCAGGTATCTAACATCGCGGCTAGCCACGAGTAGCTATCTGTTGATTCTCATTGGCTTTTTAGGTTTTGCGCGGGCTCGGTGGACACGAGCCGCGGGTGCGGACGCCGCGAAAGTCGCGCGGCCCTAGGAGAAAACTCATGTTGCGAAAGCGCCTGGTCGGAGCTTGTCTCGTCGCCGCCGCGTATCTCGGCGGAAGCGCCATTATGGCTCCGCGCATCGCTCACGCTCAGGACGTGATCGATTTGGACGATGACGCGAGTGCTGCTCCCGCGAAGGGCGGCAAAGACAAGAAAGCCGCCAAAGGGAAGAAGGGCTCCGTCGACATCGATCTCGACGAAGGCTCGGGTGACAAAGGCGCGACGGCGAACGCCGGACAGATGACGGAAGAAGCAGCCGCTGCGAAGCGGCTCTTCGACAAGGAGCGCTGGTCGGAAGCCTCCGTCGCTCTCTATCGAGTGGTCGCGGGACAGACCGGCGACGATCCGGGCAATCAACAGCTCGCCCAGTACTACCTGGCGGTCTCGCTCTATCGCTTGAAGTTCTACCAAGCGAGCTACGCGCTCTTCAGCCTCATCTCGACGCAGAAGTCGCACCTCAAGTTCAAGGAGTGCTTGCTGTGGCTCGCGAAGCTCGCGACGCAGTTGCCGGAACCCGCCGACATCATCGAGCGCGTCGGCAAGTACTCGGACGAAGAGGTCGCGCGCTTCGACAACGCGCAGCAAAAAGATCTCTTCTGGCAGCTGAACTACATGCTCGGCCGCTACAAGTACCGAAACCTCCAGTACGAGGATGCGATCCGCCTCTTCCAGAAGGTCGACGAGAAGAGCCCGTACTACGTCCAGTCGCAGTTCTTCTCGGGCATCAGCTACGTCCAGCTCCGTAAATCGATCCCGGCGATCAAGTCGTTCCAGCGCGTCGAGAAAGCCGTCGACGAGGGCGCCGAAGGCGTCGAGGACGAGTCGCGCATGCGCGACCTCGCGTACTTGTCGATGGCTCGCACGTACTACTCGTCGTCGATCAAGCTCGACCCCGAGACGAACGCGCCGACCGTGAACGGCGAGAAGCTCTCCGCGGCGGTGAAGTACTGGAACCAAGTCGACGAGGGCAGCGAGTACTGGCTCGACGCGCTCTTCGAAGAGTCGTGGGCGTACTTCATGGCCGGCGACTATCCGCGCGCGCTCGGCAACATCCACACGATCGAGGCGCCGTACTTCCCGGGTGCGTTCTACCCGGAAGCGGACATTCTCAAGGCCGTCATCTACTTCTCGAACTGCAACTACGAAGCGGCCACCACGGTGGTCGCACGGTTCAACAAGAAGTATCAGCCGCTACGAGCCGAGCTCGCCAAGGTGCTCGAGCACGTGAGAGGGAACCCGGAGGAGGCCTACAAGTTCCTGCTCTCGGTCCGCGAGGGAACCGCCGAGCTCGATCCGAGCATCAAGGGGATCGTGGAAGCGTCGCTCTCCGATCGTCAGCTCCTCAGGAACATCGAGTACGTGAAGGTGCTCGACGACGAGGTGGGGCGGTTCAAGAAGGCGCCGAGCGCCTTCCAGACGTCCGGTCTCGGTCAGCAGGTGCAAGACGCGCTGAAGTTCGCGCGCAGCATCGCGGTGCAGAACGCCGGCAAGCTCGCGAAGTCGCGCTACACGCGCAACCTCGACGACCTCGACGAGCATCTCAGGAACGGCCAGAAGATCCTCATCGACATCACGGCCGCTCAACGAAACCTGCTCGATGAGAAGTTGCAGCAGGGTCAGGTGTCCAAGGTCGAGTCCAAGATCTTCGGTGTGGTGAAACCCGACCAGGAACATCTCCTCTGGCCATTCCAGGGAGAATACTGGCGCGACGAGCTCGGCTACTACCGACAGGTCGTGGAATCCGCGTGCGGGAGATAGTTTCGATGAAGTCGCGAGTGCATCCGTTCCTGGCCGTTCTCTGTCTCCTGTCCGTCGCGTCGATCGCCGGGGCCGCTCCGGAGTTGAAGGCGAAGGTCAACGAGTCGCTATCCAAAGAATGCGTGCTGCCCGAAGCCGAAAAGACACTCAACGAGTGCCCCAGCGGTCCGAAGCAGTTCGACATCAAGAAGAAGCGCGACGCGGCGTTCAAGAGCGCGCCTCCGCTTCCTCAGAAGAAAGACCGGCAAGACGAAAGTAAGCCGCAAAATCCGGACATCGCGTCGCAGACTGCGTTCCGCGATGCCCGGACGACGCGCCTGAAGGCGCGCGCGCGCGCCCTGCTGATCACCGAGATCAGCGGCCTCGAGAGTCTCTACGGGACGACTCGCAGGAAGTCGCCCGATCGCCCGCAGCTCGTGCGGCGCCTCGCGGAAGGCTACGTCGAGCTCGAGAGCGCGGCCGATCGCGACAAGATCCAGGCCGAGGTGAACGCCGACGACGCGAAGAAGGCGAAGAACAAGCCGAAGTACGACCACGCCCGCGCGGAGGCGTCGAAGGCCAAGAAGATCCTCGATTCGGCACGTCAGAACGCCATCAAGTTCTACAACGTGATGAAGAAGGATTACCCGAACTACTCGAAGCTCGACGAGGTGCTCTACTACCTCGCGTACGAATACGAGCAGGCGGGCGACCTCGATAACGCGCGCAAGGTCTACTACGAGCTCATCCAGAACTCGCCGAAGTCCAAGTACATCCCGAACGCCTACCTCGCGTTCGGCGAATTGTTCTTCCAAGACGCGATGGCCGATCCGTCCAAGTGGGCGCTCGCCGGCGAAGCGTACAAGCAGGTTCAGAAGTACCCGCCGCCCGACAACAAGGTGTGGGGCTACTCGCACTACAAGCTCGGGTACGTTTACTGGAACACCGGCGACTACGCGAAGGCGATGAACGAGTTCAAGGCGGTCATCGAGTACGGCGATCAGTACTCGGACCAGCCGAACGCGACGCAGCTTCAGAAAGCAGCGCGCCGCGATTTGATCCCCGTCTACGCGGTCTCGGGTCGTCCGGACAAGGCGTTCAACTTCTTCAAGCCGCTCTCGGGTGACAAGGGCGGCAGCGACGATAAGACGCTCGACATGCTGAACGATCTCGGCACGTCGTACCTCGACACCGGTCACTACGACGACGCGATCGTCCTCTATCACGAGCTCATGAGCCGCGATAAAGGCGACCGATTCTGCGGCTACCAGACCAAGGTGAGCCAGGCCGTTCAGGCGAGCAAGTCGAGCGACAAGGGCGCGATCATCAAGGAGTTCGAAAACCAGATCCGCGTCCGGAAGCAGTTTCTCACCGAGCACCATGCCGACAAGGCGAAGTTCCAGTGCTCGAACGAGACGGCCGAGCTTCTCGCCGAGACGGGCATGAGCTGGCATCTCGAGGCCGTCGGCACGGGTGGCGTGCGCGGCACCGGCAGCCAAGACACGATGGATAAGGCCGCCTATCTCTACAAGAAGGTGACCGAGAACTTCACCGCCGACGATTTCGCGAAGTTCGAGTTCCCGCGCATCGTCAAAGAAGATTGGCCGAACCTCTACAAGATCCGCTACGCGATGGCGGATTTGCTCTACTTCCAGCAGAAGTGGGAAGCGTGCGGTCCTGCGTTCGACGCCGTCGTCGACGAGAACCCGACTGGTTCCGAAGCACCCGAAGCGGCCTACGCGGCGGTGCTCTGTTACCAGAAGATGTACGACCAGATGTACAAGGGCGGCTCGGACAAGAAGGGCAAGGGCCTCGGTCCGACCGGCGACGAAGAGAAGGACAAGGCGAACGCCAAGAAGGGCGATTGGGAGAAGTTCAAGCCGAAGCCCTTCACGGACATGCAGAAGGGCATGGTCCAGGCCTTCAATCGCTACATTTGCTACATCAAGCCGCCCGCGGGCGACAAAGAGGCGGAAGAGCAATACGTCGAAGTGAAGTTCGCCCGCGCGCGAACGTACTTCGAGGCGCAGCACTGGGAAGAGGCGGCGCTCGCATTCCGCGACGTGGCGCTGAACTACCCGGACAAGGACGCCGCGCTGTACGCCGCGCAGCTCTATCTCGAAGCGCTGAACGTGCTCGGAGCGCGCTCCGAGCCGGTGAGGCCGACGTGCTTCGACGACATGGCGAGCGACGTGCCGGCGTTCATCGAGCTCTTCTGCACGGGCAGCAAGGCGACGGACAACAAGGAACAATGCGACCTCCTCGGTCGCATCCAGTGCGACATCCGGCGCCTCCGCGCTGAAAAGATGGTCGAGCTCGCCGACAGCATGGCCGACAAGGGCCAGGACGGCGCGCTCGAGAAGTACCAGTCGGGCGGTGACGCCTACATGGAACTCTGGCGAACCTACGGCGAGCAACAGCTCGAAGCGGGGACGCCGTCGCAGTGCGGGAAGATGGACGAAATCCTGTACAACGCCGCGCAGGCGTACCAGGCCGGTCGTCTCCTCGCGAAATCGATCAACGTGCGCCGGAT
>DATBBD010000314.1:0-4314 GCA_036271175.1 Polyangiaceae bacterium
GAAAAAACGGACCACGGCGATCAGACGAAGATCACGATGCGGCGCGACGAGCAGATCAACCCCTACTCCATGCTGAGATTCGCCGATCAGCATCCGCTCCTCAGCCGCACGGGGTTCATCTCCATCGGCAGCTTGAAGACGCCGTTCGTCTCGATCGCGCCGCTGGTCGGCAACCTCGAAGTGGAGCAAAATGTCGTCTCGCTGCGGCAGTTCGAGATGGGCGTTCGCGGGGGGACGATCACCGGGCAAGCCGCGCTCGACTGGGACGGCTCGAAATCGACGGCCGAGCTTCACATCCGTGCGAACGGCGTGCGGTCGTCGCACGGCGAGCCGTTCGACGGGAATCTCGCCGTCACCTTCGAGGCCGGCGATCGGGTGGTGGAAGGTCGCGCGGAGATCGTGCGCATCGGGTCGCGGCACTTGCTCGATCTGCTCGACATGGAAGATCCGCTGCACGTGGACCCGGCGATGAATCGGATCCGCTTCGCGTTGGCGTTCGGGTACCCCGATCGCCTCCGGTTGACCTTCGACCACGGATTCATGAGCGCGCACTTGCAGCTCGGGGGCCTGGCGCGACTCGTCACCATCGACGACGTTCGCGGCATCCCGATGGGCCCCATCGTGGATCGAGTTCTCGCGCCCGTGTTCGCACTGAAGGAGAGACCATGAATCGCCGCGTCGTTTTCGTCGCCGCTCTTTTGTCTTCGGGGTGCTTCCATCCGCCCGAGATCGTCCTCGTCGATCGCGCGACGGCGCTCGAACAAGAAGCGTCGGGCTCCTTCGGCGACGTGGAAGCGCGACTCGATCGCGCGGCCATCGAGCCGCGTCCGGTGCCGCTCACGGCCGAACAGCTCGCCGCCCTCGGCGTCGCACCATCGCCGATCGTCGACGGCGGGCTCACCGACGCCGATCGTCTCGACGGGCTCCTCGTGCAACATTGCGTCGGCGAGGGCAACGACGGCTTCGTCGTCGATACGCCGGACGCTTGTCACGGCGCTGCCGATCCGGACGAGGTGCGCACGCTCGTCGAGCGACTGAACCGTTCGCGCCGACAGCTGTTCCGGTGGATGCACGAGCAGCGCCCCGCGGTTTCCGTCGACGAGATGCGGCGGAGCTGGAGGGCCGTTCATGCGGCGGGCATCGTGTGCGGCGGCTGGGTCGAAACCGACGACGGCAAATGGCAGGGAAAAGCGTGCTGAGGTTCTGGCGCGCCGCTCTCGTGTGCTTGTCGCTCGCGGCGTGCCTCGTCGGCGGCGGGGCGCGGGCGCAGGACGACGAACCGGACGACGATTTGCTGCGTCCCGAGCGCCTCACGGTCGGCGTCGCCGACGATTTGCTCGGCCAGCTCAGCCCCGACGGTAAGACGCTTTATTACGTCTCCAATCGCAACACGACGAACCAGCTCTTCGCGCAAAACGTCTCCGACAGCCGCGCCCACCTGCTCTTCGACGACGATGCCGACGTCACCTGGCCGCGGATCAGTCCCGACGGAAAGCGGCTCCTCTACGTGTCGTTCGGCGAACGCGCCGCGGGACAGCTCTGCGTCCGCAATTTGCCGGACGGCGGCGATCGCCGTTGTTTGGACGACCCGTCTGCGGCGCTACAAGCCGAATGGATCGATCGAGACCGCGTGGTCCTCGTCGCGCGAGGATCGATCCAGGGGGATCTGAGCGTCCTGGAGGTCACGATGGGTCCGCGGCTCGTCGCGCGCCCGCTATTCGAGCGCAACCTGACGAGTCCAGCGGTGTCGCCCGACGGCCGTTTCTTGGTGTACGTCCCGGTCGAGCGCTACGTCGAGAGCGTCGGGCCGGCGTTCGCGGCCCGTGCCGCCGCGCGACTCGAAGTCGTGCGCCTCGGCGATTCGCGCTACGTAGCGAACCCGTTGGTGCTCGATCTGCCGGGGCAATCCAGCCAACCCATTTTCTCGCGCGACGGGCGTTCGCTCTACGTCGTGCAGTTCTTCAGCGATTCGAACCACGACGGCATGATCGACGCCGGCGACCACGGCGTGCTCTTTCGCGTGCCGATTTCGTTCGCGGGAGCGACGCCTGCGCTCGGGCTCCCCGAGCAGCTGACCGATACGTCGTGGAACTGCGAGTACCCGGCGCCGTCGAAGGATCGGCTCATCGCGACGTGCTCGAAAGACAAGGACCTCGATGTGTACGCGTTGCCGCTCGACGGCGAGGTGCCCTCGACCTGGACGCTCCCGCAGTTCGATTCGGCGATCGAGTCGGCCGGCTCTCGCGTCGAAGAACAACTCTTGTCGAGCCGGCGGCTCGCCCTCGAAGCGTCGCCGTCGAAGCGGCGCATCGCGATGCTCGGGCTCGCGTTGCTGCACCTCGAGCTCGAGCAGTATCGCGCCGCGGAGTTTTACGCCGAACACGTCGCGGCGCTGAAGGTTCGCGAGACCGCGGGAGTTGCGCATCCGTTACAGATGCTCGTCGAACAACGGCGGGACGAGCGCCGCCGAGAGCGCGGCCGCCAGACGGAACCGTTCGGCCCCGCGGCGCAACGGCGACTCGAAGCGCTCCACCCTAAACCCACCGCGAGCGCCATGGCCGTGACCCTGGCGCACGTCGTTCGGAGCGAAATCGCCGACTCGATCGGCGACAAGACGCAGGCGCGCGCCGAGCTCGAAGCCGCGAACGTCGACGAGACGACACCGCTTCCGATCGTGGAGGCGTATTACCGGCGCGCCAACGCGCTCTATCGCTCCCTCGACGACCGCGAGGCGCTCGTCGCGGTGGGCGCTCGTCTCTCCGTCAATCGCGGTCTTTCGCCCGACGAACGGCTTCGCTACGCGCTCGCTTCGGTGCGCGCGATGCTCCGCGGGCTCTCGTTCGACGACGCCGGGGCGCGACTCGATCGCGAGCGTGCCGGTGCCGCGCCCGACTCCGAACTCGCGTTCGCGCTCGAGCTCGCGAAGGGCGTCCTTCCGATTCGCGGCGCCAACGCGCCGCCATCGGTGAGCGACGCGCTCATCGCGCTGTACGTTGCGCAACCCCGGCCGGATCGAAAACACGCCGTCGTGACCGAAGCCGTTCGACGGGCGGAGCAAGTCGGAGCCGATCAGGTCGTCCTCGCGCTCGCTCAGAAGAACATCGAGGACGTCGCGCGCGGGTCCGCCGAACGGCGCGGCGCCGAGCGGCTCTACCGGCGAGTTCTGACGAACCGCGCGTTTCATCGCGTGGCGCTGAAACAGTTCGCGGAAGCTCGCGACGACTTCGACGCCATCCTGGCACAGACCAACTCGTACGAGGCCGTGGTCGGCTCCATCGACATGCGGCTCAAGCTCGGAGAACCGGCGGCGGCGATCCGCGCGCGCTACGAGAATCCGGCGAAGCCCGCGCTCTCGCGCTTCGCGGAGGCGTATTTGGTCGCTCGCCAGCTTCCGAAGCTCGACGGGGCATCGCATCAGAAAGTCGCCGACGAAGCGATCGCCGGGCTTCGGGCGTCGTGGCCGGAGCTCAAGAAGAAGCGCGTCGCGCAAGCACTCTACGGCGCGCTCCTTCACGAAGAGTATCTTCGCACCGGCGAGCTCGCGTCGGCGGAGAAGGCCAACACTCACTACCTCATCGCGCTTCAGCTGGCCGCCGCGAATCCGCGGTTCCGCGCGATGATCCTCGGCGAGCTCGGCGTCTTGCACGCCGGCGTCGGGAATTTCCGTATCGCGCTCGGTTACCTCCTCGATCGCGACCAGTTGCCGTACGCCGACAATGCCGAAGGGCTTGCCGTTCATCTCGACAAGGCTCGCGCGCTGCTTCACGTCGGGCGCGACGACGAAGCGGCGGCCACGGCGGACCAAGCCGTCGCGATGGTCGAACGAACGCCGGGGCTCGCGCGCTATCGCACCTTGGTGCTCGATCGCGCGGCCCTCGATAACCTCGCCGCGCACCGCTTCGCGCGGGCCGCCGCGCTCTACGACGCCGAAATGCCGATGCTCGACGCGGCGTCGGGGTCGGCCGCGCCACGCAATCGGTTCGTCGCTCGCGTGGCACGCGCGGCCGCGGAGGTCGGCGCGGCGGAACCCGCTCCCGCGCTCGACGACCTTCGTGCTGTCGAAGAACGGCTCGGCGATCTGAAATTCGGCACGGCTCTCCTCTGGCCGCACGCGTCGGTGGAGCACGTCGTCAGGTCGTACCGGTTGATGATCACCGGACTCCGTGCGAACGCCGATCGCCAGCTCGGTCGATTCGACGACGAAGCGCGCGCCATCTCCGAGCGTCACGCTTTGCTGCTAGCGCGGTTCGTGCAGACCAAGCGCGGGGAATTCGAGCGGCAGACGATGCTCGCCGAGGCGGAGCTCTCCTTGAA
>DATBBD010000315.1:0-2513 GCA_036271175.1 Polyangiaceae bacterium
GATTTCCCGATTTGCGTGGTGCCGCTCATCGAGCAAGACCTCGAGACGAAGATCCGCAAATGGTCGTACTTCTGCCAGATATCCGACTCGACCACCTCGTACGGCTCGTACAGCGGCGCGATCCCCAACGAGAAGATCACCTGGGGCAAGCTCGACGTCACCACGCCGAGCTACGTCATCGAATCCGACGCGACCATCGTGTTCCCGCTCATCGCCGCGTACCTGCTCGATTGGTGAACGGCCTTTATTTTTAGGGCACGCGGAGTGACCCGTGCCGGCGGAGTGGGGGCGTTCGGAAGGTGCGCTGCGAGCGTCCGAGTGTTACATTTTCCCCAATGGAACGCCTGGTGCGTCATTGCGTGAGCTTCGAGGAAGCGGATGCCGTCGATCTCGCCGATTGGCTCGCGCTTCCCGGTGCCGAGCGGCTCCGCATCGGCGAAGAGCTCCGGCGCACGGCGTTCGAAGATGGCGAGGCCCCCTTCGTGCGCGTGCTCTCATTTCGCGCGCCGAACGACAAAGAATGAATCCGGATTTTCGCGACTTTTTCGCCCTGCTGATTCGCCACGGCGTGGAGTTCGCGATCATCGGAGGCGTTGCCTACAACCACTACGCGCCGCCGCGAGCGACGAAGGACATCGACATCTGGGTCAGACCGACGTCCGCGAACGTTGCGCGACTCGTGGACGCGATCGCCGAATTCGGCTTCCCGACGGACACGCTGGATCCGTCGGGGCTCGTCGATCCCGGTGCGGGCATTCTGATGCTTGGACGCGTGCCGAACCGAATCGACGTTTTGATGCATCCCAAGGGGCTCGATTGGTCGCTGGCGGAGCCGCGAGTCGTCAGGACCTCGTATGGTGGCGTAGACGTCCCCGTGCTCGGTCTCGACGATCTCATCGCCGCCAAACG
Source organism: Polyangiaceae bacterium (assembly GCA_036271175.1). GTDB lineage: Bacteria > Myxococcota_A > Polyangia > Polyangiales > Polyangiaceae > DASZVB01. The sequence goes on from DATBBD010000315.1 coordinate 910, forward strand.
CGCCGCGGGGCGCGCGCAGGATCTCGTCGACGTCATGAAGCTCGAACGCATCGCGACGATTTCGAAGAACGAGTAGCGTGACCGCCGGACGTACACCGCCCGTGTACGGAATCTGCGGTCGGTCGGTGGCAGCCTCGATGACGATCTGAAAGATGGTCGCGTGGGCACGAGTGAGACGCGTCGCGACGTGTTCGTCTACGACGACTACCGAACTTATTTGAGGGACGTATACGCCGACCGAAGGAAGCGCGGTCTTTCGTACCGTGGGCTCGCGCGGCGCGCCGGCCTTAGTTCGCCGAGTTTCCTCAAGGCGGTGATGGACGCACAAAAGAACCTCGCGCCCGCCACGGCGAAGCGCGTCGCGAATGCGCTCGGGCTCGTAGGAGACGCTGCCGAATATTTTCGATTGCTCGTCGTCCACAACCGGACGACCGATTCGGCGGAGCGACGCACCCTACACGTGACGCTCGGCCGGCTGCGGCGGTATCAGGACGTGCAGGCGCTAGCGGAAGCTCGCGACGCTTATCACCGGCATTGGTACCTGCCGGCGATCCGCGAACTCTCGCTGACGGATGCGTTTCGCTCCGACCCGAAGTGGATTGCGCGGGTGCTCTTGCCGAAGATCTCGGTGCGCGAGGCCGGCGCCGCACTCGGGACGCTCGAGCAACTCGGACTCTTGCGCCGAAACGAATCGGGTCTTCTGCGTGCCGCGCACCAGCAGGTCAGCACCGAAGTCGAACCGAAGAGCGACCAAATCGCGGATTTTCATCGCGCGATGATCGCTCGGGCGAGTCAGGCGCTCACCGACGTGCCGCGTCCGGAAAGGGACATCTCGTCGATCACGCTCACGCTCGACGCCGGCGGCATCGCGGCGATCAAACGGCGGCTCCAGGAGATCCGTCGCGAGCTGCTCGACGAGTTCGACGCGGGCAATTCGGGCGTACGAGTCTTTCAGGGTGAATTTCCAACTGTTTCCGTTGTCGATGCGATTCGACGAGAAGGGGAAGGCGTCATGAGGCATTCGACGTTGAAGCGCTTGGGACTGGCACTGCTCAGTTCGGCGTGGATCGGTCAAACAGGCTGTTCGAGCCGAGGTACCAACACCGGCAACGGGGCACCTTACTGCCCTGCACCGGAGCCTTGTGAACGACCGGTGGGTCTCACGGCGAGCGACGGCAGCACATTTCGAGGTTTCGCCGCCTTCGACCCGACCCTCGTCAACGATCCTTCTGCCCAGTCCGAACCGGACCCTCCGGTCGCCAAATTGGAGTTCCACGGCAGCGAGGTGGCGTACGAGGACGGAGGAGGCTGTGAAGACGAATCGGCGCCGCCGTATGGCGTACAGATTTTCATCGCCAAGTGAGGATGCCGACATCGATCCCACCGGGACCTTGCACGTGCAAGGCGTCCCGCGGAACGGCTACTTCGCGTCGAACCCTTCTCAATACTCGAACTCGTCGGCGAGTCTCGGCTGGGGCGTCGATCTGACGCTAACCCCGGATGGCAAGCTGTCCGCGACGCTCTCCGCCGTCGGCTCTCAGTTCGTCGCGCTCGGAGGGATGTACGGCGAGAACGGGAGCGGTGGCGCCGCCGGTGTCAGCGAC
>DATBBD010000316.1:0-11402 GCA_036271175.1 Polyangiaceae bacterium
CGCCGCCGTCGGTGCCGCCGGTGCCGCTGGAACCCCCCGTCGTGAAGCTGCTGGGAGACGGCCCGGTGGCGTTCGAGTCCGAACCGCACGCGATCTGTACGGACGCACTGCCGAAGATCGCGAGCAGGGCGGACGCTCGTAGAATGGTCTTCGATTCGAAAAGGGTGATCATGATCGCCAAGCCTCTCTATTAGTCGCGCAATTCGTCACGCGAGTAGTCACCGCCAAAGGGAGCTCCCCGAGGATGTCAGTCACGTGCGCTACCTGCACGAGCAGCCTAGCAGAAAGAACGACGGCTTCAGCACTCTCGCGCGCCGTCATCGCGAGTCGTCATGCAACGGTTTGCACGCGAACTACACCTGGGCGTCGGGCCGCGGACCTGTCGCCGCTGGTACGGAGCGATCGCGAGATCGACGATGCGTCGCGCGTGTACCCGTTCGACACGTGACGCGCGTTTCGTGTGCAGGTCTCGAACACCGCACGCCTGCGCTACCCGCCGGATGGCAAATTTTCGTTGAACCGGTACGCTCGGCGCGATGAGCCACTGGCAGCTCTCCCTCGATCTCGACGCGCGGTCGGATAACCGATCGCCCGTGTTCGTTCGGATCGCGCGCTCGGTGAGTGACGACATTACACGCGGTAGGTTGCGAGCCGGCCAACGCTTGCCCGGGACACGGACGCTCGCGCGCTCGCTCGGTGTGCACCGCAACACCGTGGTCGCTGCATTCGACGAGCTCGTCGCTCAGGGTTGGGTCGAGACCGATCCGGCGCGTGGCACCTTCGTGTCCAAAGTCCCGGTGCCGCTGCGACGCGTCCGAAACGCCGCTCCGGACCGCAGGCTCGTCGAAGAGCCTCGGTTTCTGCTTCCTGACGCGCCGGAGCGAGCGAGCGTGCCGATCGTGCCGAAGGACACGTTGTTCCTCGCCGGAGGGCGACCCGATCCGCGACTGTTTCCGACCGAGGAGTTCGCGCGTGCACATCGGCGAAGCCTGAGACTGCATGGGCGAGAGGTGCTCGACTACGGCGATCCGCGCGGCGAACCGCTGCTCCGCGCCGCCCTGGCGTCGATGCTCGCCGATCGTCGTGGCGTCGCTTGCGAAGCCGACGACGTTCTCGTCACGCGCGGCGCTCAGATGGCGATCTGGCTCGCCGCGCACGTCCTCGTGGAGAAGGGGGATCGCATCGCGGTCGAAGCGAACGGCTACCCGCCCGCGTGGAAGGCGATGCGCGAAGCGGGAGCGGAGCTGTGTCCGATCCCCGTCGACCGCGACGGCATGCGCGTCGAGGAACTCGCGCCGCTCCTCGCCCACGGCGAACTCCGCGCCGTCTACGTCACTCCGCATCACCAATTCCCGACGATGGCCGTCCTCGCCCCTGCCCGGCGCATCCGGCTCCTCGAGCTCGCGCGGCGTCATCGCTTCGCGATCCTCGAAGACGACTACGACAACGAATACCACTACCACGGCCGCCCGGTGCTTCCGCTCGCGAGCCTCGACGAGTCGGGCAGCGTCATCTACATCGGTACGCTGTCGAAGGTGCTCGCGCCCGGTCTCCGGATCGGGTTCATGGTTGCGCCGCGCGTGGTCGTCGAGCGAGCGGCGCGTGCGCGGTCGTTTCTCGATCGACAAGGAGATCGCGCGACCGAGCTCGCCATCGCGGAGCTCCTCGAAGACGGCGAGGTGCAACGGCACGCGCAACGCGCGCGTCGCGTCTATTCGGCGCGTCGCGACGTGCTGATCACCGAGCTTCGAGCGAGGCTCGGCGACGTCGTCGACTTCGAGCTCCCCGCCGGTGGTCTCGCTCTCTGGGCGCGCGTCGCGCGCGGCATCGACGTCGATCGATGGGCCGAGCGAAGCCTCGCTCGAGGTGTCGGCTTCCAGCACGGTCGTCTCTTTGCTTTCGACCGCAAGAAGACCCAGACGGCCCGCTTCGGATTCGCGAGCCTCGACGAAAAGGAGCTCGGTGAGGCGATTCGCCGCCTTGCTGCGGCGCTACCCGCCTGAAACGCACTCGCGCCATTTTCTGCTACCCGGCGAGCGCGCGCCGCGCTTTGATTCACGACAAGATGGCAGAAGCGAAAGGATCGAACATGGACGACGTCTTGCGACGCAAGGTGTGCCGGCTCATCGCTGGGATCGTGGTGTCGGACGAGGATCTGTCGCCCCAAGAAGACGCTTTCGTCGATCGAATGCTCGAGCGCTTCGGGATTCCTAAAGAAGAGCGCGAAGTGATTTTCCCGATCGTCGACGCCACCGAAGCGGCGGGCGCGATACGGGAATTGCCGGAGGACTTTCGCCTGGAAGCATTCGGATTGCTGGTCGACGCGGCCGCCGCGGACGGCTCGATTGCTCCGGAAGAGCTCGGCTACCTCGAGGCAGTATCGGACGTGGTCGGCGTGTCGCGGGACGCCCTCTCCGACAAACTCTCGGAAGCCCTCGCTCGGCGCTCCAAACAATAGGTTCCAGAGTGATCGGGAACCCCGCTTTTCTGGAACGATAGGGGCTGCAGAATCGCAGAACCGCCTTGCGGGGCCGATTCGTTGACAGTGGTGCAGTGCGTCTTACGCTCACCCTGAACGAAACGGGCGCACCAATGCCACAGGCCAGCTGCCGAAAGCAACGGTGACCCCAGTTCGGGAAGGCTGTGCTCCGATGTACGAATACACAATGGCGGTTTATTTCTGGTCTCTCTTGTCCGGCTTGGTCGTCGCTGTGCCCTTCACTGCGCTCGGGATCCGCGTGGTCGCCGCCGCTCTCCAAGGGCACGACGGCCCTTGCAAGGACGAGCCGCCGCCCTCGCTGACCTCCCTGCCGAGCTGGCCCAGCTCGCCCGTCTGAGCGAACTCAGCCGGCGTCGGTCGCCGTCGCTCGCGTGCCCGCGTCGGTGACCGTGTTCGTAAACGGGCCCTTCCAACCTGGCGTGCACTCGCCGACGTCTTTTGGATCGCGAGCGAAGTGCACGCAGGTGTCCCCCGACGCCGAACACCCCGGGAGCCCGCACGCCGACGCGCGGCACAGATTGCGGCACGTGCCGAGTCCGTTCGCGTCGGCGTTCGCGCACACGAGCACGGCGCCGCACTGGTGGCTCTCGTTGCAGTCGTCGCCGGCTCGACCGTCGCCTCCGGGTTGGCAGGCGACGTGTCCGACCGGATCGACGATACGGCACACGGGCCGTGTCGCGTCGGTCGTGCATGAATGCGTGTCGAACACGTCGCAATTGTCGATCGGCTCGCAGAGCCCGACCTTCGCGTCCACGGGAGCGAAGCCGGCGCCGGCGCTGAACTCGAGCTCACGGATGCAGCTCTCGCCTGGGCCGCACGCGCTCCAATCGGAGCCGCAGCACAGCTTGGCGCAAACGCCGCTCACGCAAAACGTTCCGCGCGTGCACGCCGCGGTCATGCCGCACGACTCGCCTTCCTTCCGCGAACCCGATCCGTCGCATTGAGGCGTCGCCGTCATGCCTTTGGCGTCGAAGTTCACGGTGCACGCTTGCGTCGCGAGGCAGCCAGTCTGCGCCTGGTAGTTGCACGCTCCGGCCGGACAGAGCGATGCGCCGTCGGGTGGCGACGCGGCGCTTTGCTGATCGACGCCGATCGGCGGGCAGAGCGGCGAAGTCGTCGCAGCCGACGGCGCGGCGTTTCCACACGAAACGCCTCCGGCGAGCGCCGCGCCCACGGCGATCAGCGCCGCGCATGCCAAAAATGGGGCTGGTTGTCCGGTCACTCGGACAAACCTAGCGGATCCCCGGGCGGGGGGAAGGCCGAGGGGCAAACGCCGGTGTCGACGATGCCCCTCGTCTCTTCAAAGGCGTCACGGCCCGATCTGCTCGATCTTGCCGTCGATGAAGTCCTGGGCCCACTGCGCCTCGGTGATCGAACCCGCGGTGCTCGTGAAGAACTCAGGGCGGAAGATGTGCTGATGGAGCTGCCCGCTCATGTAATACGTCGAGAGCTTGCCAGTCGAGACGTACGCCGTGCGGAGCGCGTTCAAGCCGGCAGTGTAGCTATCCGCCGAGAAGAACTGAGTCGGATCGCTTTCGGCGAGAAACAGCGGAACGGGATCCGCCTCGGCGTAGTTCATGCAATCGTTGAGACCCATCGAATAGAAGAGCCGAATCACCTCGTCTTGCATCGACGACAGGATGCCGATCCTCGCGTTCGGATGCTTTCGCAGCAGGAAGTCCGCGAGGTGCACGAGGTCACCAGGACCGCCGTCGGGTTCCTGGCACTCGGTGCAATCTTTCGGAAGCGAATCGGCGAACCCCCAGACTTCGCGCCAGTTCTTCTGCAGGCAGACCGGCATGTACTTGTCGTCGAAGGGCGGACCGGAGTCGTCGAGCGCGATGACCGGCACGCTGCCGAACGCGTCCTGGACCATGCTGAAGTTCAGCGCCGCGCCGAACGCACCTGCGCTCGCGCCGGTGATCACGACCTGGTTCACGGTGTTCTTGAACGTCGGCACGATGCGGCCGATGTAGAGCTTCATATCGTCGTAACCGACGAATTGTTGCGGCGTGGAGACGTTCGGAATCATCACGTTCTTCGCTGTTCCGAAGTGGACGTCGCCAGTACAGTACGGCACGTACACCTGGCTCCAGTCCTTGAACGGGTTCGCCGCGTTCGAGGTATCGAAGAGCCCGGCCGGTGCCGCCGTGTGCGACGCGTCCGTGTACACGCCGGGTTGCTGCCGGCCCGCGCCAGTGCCCGCTACGGTACCGAAGACGGTCGAGCCGTCGCCCGCGAGGACCTGATTCACGCTGTCCGGATTGAAGGAGCAGAAGTGGTCGTCGGTGCAAGCGCCGCCACCTTCGAGATAGATGACGAGCTTCGAGGCGGTGCCCTTGTGCACGTAGATGCCCGACGGCGATCCGTCGCGGCACATCGATCCGTCGATGTTGTACCAATTCCATCCGGTCGGCGGTGCTGGCGTCACCGTGTCGCCCGCGTCAGGCAACGGATCGCCCATCGGCGGCGCGAGGTTCATGAATCCGGGAGCGGTGTTGGGTTGAGCGCCCGCGGCCGTACCGCCGTCCGACGAACCGATGGTTCCACCGTTTCCGCCTTGACCCGATCCACCCTGTCCGGTCCCCGGCGATCCGCCCTGTCCGGTCACTGGCGATCCGCCCTGTCCGGTCACCGAACCACCTTGTCCGGCCGGCGATCCGCCCTGTCCGACGACTGCACCGCCACCGCCGAATCCGAACGCGCCCGAGCCGCCGCCACCTCCTCCGGAATTGCCAGACGATGAGGCACAGCCCATCGAGACAATGGCGGGCAGAAGAGCGAACGAAGAGACGAGCAAAGGATGACGGAGCTTCATGATGTTTCCTTGGGGTGGACCAACTCGCAGCACGCCGTCCGGAGCGAACGACCCGAACCCAGCGTGCGACTCACGATTCGAATGACGGGATGGCGTAGTGGTGTAACCACTTGCTCGGACCCACTCGAAACGAACGAAGTTCGATTTTCGAAAGGGGGCCCAGTGCTCACGCATTTGCGCCGTCCATGCAGTCGCGCGAGCCCGCGATCCTGATGAAGACAATCGACCGTGTTCGAGAGTTGCTCACTCCGCTTCAGGTCCGGCCGCGAGAGGCGGCACGAACTCGAGCGGCTCGACTCCGGCAATTTTCTCGAGCCATTCCGTGCGGAGGCGGATGCGATCGACGATGACGCGCTTAGGCGTTCGTCGCACTTCGGTTTCCCAAGAGCGCAAGCTCGGCCGGCCCGCATTCCCCACGAGGACGAGCGGCATACCGGTTACGGGGTCGCTCTCATAAATGAAGAACGAGTGGAAGTGGACGTGGTTCGCGTCCCACGGCGTCTTGCCTTTGATGAGCACCGCGTCGCCGGGCAAAAAGTCGTCGGTGTGCTCTTGGAGGTATTGGAACAACGCCGTTCGATTGCCGAGCTCGATGTGACTCTCGTCGTCGACCACGTCGAACCAATCGGGTCGGCTTTTCGCGAACTCGATGAAGCTCGGCACACGTCTCATCTCGGTGCGATCCACTCCGAAGTCGTCGAAATCGAGCTTGCCCGCGATTCGCCCCGGCGCGTCGCCGCGCGGGCGGTACCAGGTGCCGCTCGTGCGCTCGAGGGTGTCGGTCAGAAACTCGACGCAAACTTGCGGCGGGATCGGTCGTCCCTTCACGTCGAAGACGCGATACCGATCGCCGTTGAACGCGTAATTGTCGCGCCGCATCTTGTACGCCGCGAGCCATTTGTTCCGCAGCGTGCCGTCGAGTTGAAAGCCGTACTCGTGGAGCGGCTCGTCGAAGGGCAACGCTTCGTCGAGCTCGGCGAGCATCGCGCGCCGGAGCGATTGCACGACGCGCTCGCGGCGCACCGATTCGGCGCGAGCTTGGTTGACCTCGGCGCGGAGGTTCGATGCGAGCACTTCGCACTCGAGGTCGACGCGCGCGCCCGTCGTGCGCAAGACGCTCGGGACCCAGGTCTTGCCGTAACGGAGATTCGCGACGATTCGATCCGGCGTGACGTGACGGATCTCCATCCGATCGAAGTGGAGCCGGTAGCGGAGCGAGCGCAGATCGCGATGCAGTGCGGGTCCAGGACCCGCGTCGCCCCCGACGCGGTCGAACAGCACGAGCCGCACGCGCTGTCCTTCGAGCGGGCCGTCCGTGTAGAAGAAGCGCCCGTGCTTACGCTCCGCGTGGAGCACTTGGTCGCCGCGCTCGATCCAGATCCGATCGTAGCCGAACAGATCGTTCGGCTGCACGAGACTGACCAGCGCGTAGGCCAGATTGGGATCTTCCGCGTAGAGGTAGCCGTCCCGGAGCAGCGCCTGGCGGGCTTGCTTCGGGAATTGTCGCGACTCGTCGAGGATGCGGCTGACCGTGCCGTACGGATCTTCCCCCGAAAGCAGCACTTTCCGGTACCCGCGCACGACGGCGGGAACGTCGTCGTCGCCGTAGCGCGGCGCGTCGACGAAGAGCACCGGCTCCGCTTTCGCCCTGGCGAGAAATGACGCGCGTCGTGAATCGATCGCCGGTGTGCGGGGAGACTCCGGTTCCGCGAGTACCGTGCGCATCGTCGCTTCGCACTGACGACGCTCCACTTCGTCCGGCGCGATCGGTTTGTCGGAGTCCGTTTCGGGGCCGATGTACGCTCGGTGGAGCTCGCCCAATCCCTCACGATGCTTGTCGGCGCAACCGGGCAGCACTGCCGCCAGACATCCGAAAAGTAGGCCGAAAAAGTGGCGTTTCTTGCCGATCATGGAGGTGTCCGTCGCCGCTCACGATAGAGCAACGCCCGCGTCTCCCCGTGCGGCTCGTTCTGCACTCCACAGTGCACGTTAGATCCGAGCCGACCTTACAAGCTTGGATCGCGGCAACGCTGTTCGCAAGTTTTCGCGAGCGTCTGTCTTTCTGTCTCGCCCCGCTCGCCCCGCTCGCCCCGCTCGCTCGCTCGCACGATGCGACTCGGTACGGTGACGCGAAATTCGCTTCGCTATGCGGTCATGTGCGCACGCGATTTTCCTTCGCGGAGTTCTCGCCGAGGCTTCCCCGCCGGCGCCTTCGCCTCGCGGTCGAAAGTGCCGGAACGCTTCGCGCCTGACGCGCTTCGGCAATGCTATAAGCCGTAGGCGCCGTGGCAGAGAGATCCGACGAAGCCATCACGGTTGCAGATTTTGCGCGCCGGCTGCGCCGCGCCGTCGAAGGCGCCTCGGGGCGCGATTGGGTGGAGGGTGAAATCCGTGCGCCGCGTGCCGTTGCCAGCGGGCACGTCTATTTCTCGCTCAAGGACGAACGCGAGGACGCGACGCTCGACTGCGTGATGTATCGCATGCAGGCGCTTCGCGGACGTCGCTTTCTGATCGATGGAGCGCGCGTCCAGATCTTCGGTCGAGCCACCGTGTGGGCGCCGCGGGGCCGCCTGCAGGTCGTCGCGGAAGCGGTGCGCCCGGCGGGCCGCGGCGCGCTCCTCGCTGCGCTCGAGGCGTTGAAGGAGACGCTGCGCGCCGAGGGGCTCTTCGAGGCGTCGAGGAAGCGAGCCTTGCCGCGCGAACCGCGAATCGTCGGCGTCGTCACCAGCGCCCACGGCGCGGCGATCCACGACATCGTCACGGTGGCATTCCGGCGCGGTCGCGTGCGCATCGTGCTCAGTGCAGCGCTCGTGCAGGGCGACGGCGCGCCGAACAGCATCTTGTTCGCGCTCGATCGACTCGAGCGATATCCGGGGCTCGACGCGATCATCATCGGGCGCGGCGGCGGTTCCGGCGAAGACTTGATGGCGTTCAACGACGAACGCGTGGTTCGTCGCGTCGCCGTGCTCTCGGTTCCGGTCGTGAGCGCCGTCGGGCACGAAGTGGATACGACGCTCACCGATTGGGTCGCGGACGTTCGCGCCGCCACGCCGTCGGAAGCCGCGGAGCTCGTGGTTCCGGATTTCGTCGAGCGCGTCGAGATGCTCGGCCGGCTCCGCGAAACCCTGAGCCGCGCGATGCACGCCCGCCTGCTCGAAGATGCCCACTTTCTCGGACGCGTCGGCGCGAGGCTCAGCGACCCGCGCTTCGTCATCGCCGAAAAGCAACAACTGGTCGACGATCTGACGACGCGCATCGAGCGGAGGATGGCGCGAACGACCGCGCGCCGGCGTCAAACCCTGGAATCGCTCCGTTCGCGCCTCGCCGCTCGTCACCCGCGCGCGGTCGTGTTCGGAGCGAGCGCCGAGCTCGGGCCGCTCGTGGCGCGGCTCCATGCCGCGGCGCGCCGCACGATCGAAAATGCGCGCCGGAGGCTCGGCGAAGGCGAGTCGCAGCTGGTCGCGCTGTCGCCGCTCGCCGTCCTTTCGCGTGGCTACTCGATCGCGACGTTCCCCGACGGCCGCGTCGTGCGGCGCGCGAGCGACGTCGCCCCGGGAGCGCGCATCTCGGTACGCCTCGGCGAAGGCGACCTCGACGCCACCGTCGATCGAACGCGAGAGAACGCGCCGCAATGAGCGCCCCCAAAAAAACCTTTGCCTTGTTCGGTCATCCCGTCGGGCACTCGCTGTCACCGCCGATTCATCGAGCGGCCTACGACGAGCTCGGCCTTCGCGACTGCGAATACGTCGCGCTCGATTGCCCCGACGAGGCGAGCGTGCGGGCCCGATTCGAGGCGCTCCGGCGGGGCGACCTCGCGGGCGCCAACGTCACCGTTCCGTGGAAGTTGCTCGCGCTCGCTCTAGCCGACGAACGAGACCCGTCGGCGCGCGACACCGGCGCGGCCAACGTGCTGGTCAGAGATGCGGCGAGGGGTCGCATCGTCGCGCACAACACCGACGTTCCCGCACTTTCCGACGAGCTCGCGCGTGGCGTCCCTCGTCCGCGTCGCGCGCTCGTCATCGGGAACGGCGGCGCGGCGCTCGCCGCCGTCGCAGCGTGTCGTGCGCTCGGCGCGGAGCGGGTCGCCGTCGTGGCGCGGCGCTTTCGCGGCGCCGACGAAGGGGCGTGGGAGCGGGCCGACGAGTTCCGGAAGCTGGGCGCCGTCGTGCTCGGCTGGCCCGACGATGCGCTTCGCCGCGAAGCGCTCGCCCGTGAAGCGTCCGCGCTCGACCTCGTCGTGCAATCGACCAGTGACGGCATGCGCGGCGCAAGCGACGGAACTTCGGTTCGCGAAGCGCTGCCGTGGGGCGCGCTCCCGAAGTCCGCGTTCGTTTACGACGTGGTGTACAACCCGCGCGTCACGCCCTTCGTCGTGGCCGCTCGCGCGCACGGCCTCGCCGCCGAGAGCGGTCTCGGCATGCTCGTGTTGCAAGCGGCACGCGCCGTCGAGCTCTGGCTCGGAGAGCGACCCCCCTTCTTGCCGCTTCTCCGCGCCGCCGAACGCGCGCTCGCCGAGAAATTCGGGTGACGGTCGGCCTCTGGCCGAAGATCCAGGTGAACGGTCGCCTGGAGAGCGCCGAAATGGAGTGGCTGCACACCAACGGCGCCGGCGCGTACGCGATGAGCACCGTCGCGATGCATCACACGCGTCGCTATCACGGCGTGCTCGTCGCGGCGCTGTCGCCGCCGGTCGATCGCCACGTCGTCGTGAGCCACGTCGAAGCCGAGGTGCACGTGGACAACCGTGCGTATCGCCTCGCGGTTCAGCAATCGCCGCACGCCGCGCCGACGCCGGGTTACCGGTTTCTCGAGTTTTTCGAGCAAAGCCCGATCCCGCGCTGGACGTATCGCATCGGCAAGAACCGTCTGGTGATCGTCCTCGCGCTCGTGCGCGGTCGAAACGCCGCCGTGCTCGGCTACTCGTGGAAGGGCGCGGAGCCCGCGTCGATCACGTTGCGTCCGCTCTTGCCGCTTCGTCCGATGCACCTGCTCACGCGCGAGCACGGCGCGATGGTCCAGCGCGTCCGGCTGCGTTCGAATCAAGTCGAGATTCGTCCGGTCGCGAGCCTTCCGCCCGTCGTGTTCCATCACGAGGGCGTATTCATCGGATCGCCCGACTGGTATCGCCGCTTCGAGTACGCGGAAGACAAGCTCCGGCGCGTCCCTTGCGAAGAGGATTTATGGACGCCGGGCTCGTTCGAGATTCCGCTCACACGCGAGCGCACGGCGTACTTGACGATCGGCGTCGGCGAAGTGCCGGAAGGCGACCCTCGCGATCTCGTCGCCGAGGCCGCGCAAACGTTCACCGACGCGGACCCGGGCTTCGAGCGTCCGCTCGCCGTCCGTGAGCTCTCGGTCGCTGCCGAGCAATTTTGCGCCGATTCTTGCGATTCCGCGTCGGTGATCGCGGGGTACCCGTGGCTCACCGCGACGTCGCGGGACCAGCTCTTGGCGTTGCCCGGCTTGTATCTCGTGCGCGGCAAGGTGACTGCCGCGAAGCGGGTTCTCGCCACGCTGGTCGACGCGATGAAAGACGGGCTCGTCCCGCGGCGGATCCGCGGCCGGATCGGCGCCGAGCCCGCGCCGTCGGCGGATGCGACGCTCTTGCTCTTCGAAGCGACGCGGGAAATCGCTCGCGTCGTCGGGCTCGACGATCCTTTTTTGTGGGAGACGCTCTATCCGGCACTCACGAAAATTTTTTCCCGCGTGCGCGAGCCCCGGCGCGAAGTGCTCTGGCTCGACGACGAGGGGCTCGTCGTGAGCGGCGACGACGACGTGGCGTATCCGTGGCTCGACGCCGGAACCGGCGCGACGCTCGGAGCCACGCGGCGCGGGCTCACCGTCGAGCATCAGGCGTTTTTCTCGAAGGGGCTCGAGACCTTGTCCGGACTCGCCGCGCACGCCGGAGATCGCGAGCTGTCGCAAACGGCGGACCGCGCGCGCGTCGCGGCGAAGGCGGCCTTTCGGCGACGCTTCTGGTGCGACGCGACGCGCTACCCGTATGATTGTTTGCGCCGTGCCGACGGTGCCGAGAGCGCGGAGATCGCCGATCGCGCGATCCGTCCGAACGCGCTCGTCGCGCTC
>DATBBD010000317.1:0-3580 GCA_036271175.1 Polyangiaceae bacterium
TAGTTCTCGTCGCGCTCGCGACGAGAAACGACGTGCTTTCGCTCGTGGACCGAAGTTACTCGGGCGATACGCGGTTCGTCGCCGTTCTGTTCGCCGTGCCGCTGATCAGCGCTGCGCTCGGTTTCGTCGGCGACGCGGTCACGATCACCGGCCACGGGAAATGGACGTTGTTCAACGCCGCGTTCCAGGCCGCGGCGATGCTCGCGCTCTCTTCCACGCTCATTCCCCTGTACGGTCTCCTCGGCGCGTCGCTCGGCGTCGCCCTAGCGAGCCTCTCGACGTCGATCGCCGCCGTCCTCGAGCTCCGCGCGCTCGAACGGATTTCGCTTCGACTCCACGCCCTCCGCGCGCCGCTATTGGCGCTCGTGCCACCCGGGTTCGTCGTGCTTTTTTGGGGGGATCCCGCACGCGGAGCGAACGCGCTGCAACGCTGGCTCGTCGCGACGCTGCTCGCTTCGCTCTACGTTGGAACTCTTCGCGCTCTTTCTCGCCGCGAGAAAGCCGGAGGCGACGCGCTCGTCGAAACGACTAGGCGTAGCGAATGAGCGACTCGACCGGCGTCGGCGCCAGGCGCGCTCGGCCGGATAGGAATTCGAGCTCGAGCACGAACGCATACGCGATCACGATCGCATCTTGACGGCGCACGAGCTCACCCGCCGCGGCCGCGGTACCGCCGGTCGCGAGAAGGTCGTCCATCACGATCACGCGGGCGCCCGGCTGGAGCGCGTCTTCGTGCATCTCGAGCTCGCCTTCGCCGTACTCGAGCGAATATTTGACGCGATCGGTGGTCGACGGGAGCTTTCCCGGTTTTCGCACGGGGACGAAGCTCGCGTTGAGCCGCGCCGCCAGGGCCCCGCCGAAGATGAACCCGCGCGACTCTACGGCGACGATGGCATCGGCGTGCTCACCGACGAACCGCTCGGCGATCGCGTCGAGCGTAATGTGAAACCCCCGAGGATCGGCGAGCAGCGGCGTGATGTCGCGGAACAAGATCCCGGCTTTCGGAAAATCCGGGATGTCTCGCACCAGGTGCCGGACGTAAGCCATCGAGTCGCGCGGCTCGGCGGAGCTCACCGGGGCGCGCTTCGGCGCGGCCGGCGCGCGAGACGGCTTGGTTTGCGCGACGCCGCGCGGAGTGGGTGCGCGTCGCGCGGGAAGAGCCGGTTTCGCACTGTGGGACGAACGCTTGCGGGAACCCATGGAGGATGACGGCGACCCTTATCACACCGCCCGCCCGACCACTCGCTCCGCGACGACGGCGTCCTTGGCGGCGAAGAGATCGAGGACGAGCGGCGTCACGCCGACGGCGCCGGCGTCGTACGCCTCGGTGTCGGAACCGGGTCGCGGCCGATGCTCGGCGCCGGGCCCCCCGAGCCAGAGGTATTCATTTCGGCGCGGATCGAGTCGGAAATCGACGGCGTCGGTATAAACGCGCTCGCCGAGCCGCGTCGCGCGAACCGGCCACGACGAACCCGGCGGAAAGTTCACGTTGAGGAGGACGGGACTCGGGGGCTCTTCGAGCAAGCCGAGCACCAGTTGCCGGACGACCACCGCCGCTTTCTCGAGATCGGCACCTCCCGACGACGCGGCGAGCGCGCGATACCCGCGGAGCGCGCCCTCCCGCGCCGCAGCCACGGTGCCGCTGTAGAACACGTCGGTTCCGAGGTTCAAGCCGTGGTTGATGCCCGACACGACGATGTCCGCGCGCCGCGGCAAGACGCGCTGCCCGGCGTTCAGGGCGACGTAGACGCAATCGGCGGGAGTGCCGTCGATCGAGAATATGCCCGCGCCGTGATCGCGGAGGCGCAAGGGACGCGTCAGGGTGAGCGCGTGACTCGAGACGCTCTGCTCGGTCTCCGGCGCCGCGACGACGACGTCGCCGATCTCGGCGAGCGCGTCTCGCAAGATCCGCAAACCTTTCGCCTGAAAGCCGTCGTCGTTCGAGAGCAAAATGAGGGGTCGCGTCGCGTCCATAGGGCGTCCCGGGTTATCGCAGATCGCCGAGGGCGGGCGCAAAATCGGCTTCGTTCGTGTAGGCTCGGACGGGCGTGGTGGGCGACAATCGATCCGCGACGGAACTCCGCCAACTTCTCACCGAGGCGCTCAGCCGTTTCGGCGTCGCGGGCCGCGTCGAGACCGACGGCATCACCGCCACGCTCACCGGTTACGGACCGACCGCCACCGTGGACGTCCGCGCGCTGATCGCGGAATGGGAAAACCTGCCCGATGAGGCGCGAATGCGGCGCGCGGCCCGCCTCGCGCGGGACCTCGTCGCGAACCGTCGCTCGATCAGCGGTTCGCTCGCGCCCGCAAAACCGCGCCGCAGTCGCGCGTTGGTCACGCCGTTTCTCGTATTTCTGGCGGCCGGTCTCGCGGCGTTCGCGATTTACCAATACGCCGAGGACGCGCCCGCGACGAGCACGACCGGCGGCGCGAAGCCCGCGTCGTCGAACGACTACGAAGCGTACGAACGCGAGCGCGCCGATCGCGCGGAGCGGGTATGCGAGACGACGCGAGCTCGCGTCGCGCGAGGCGCGCCGATCGGTCCGACGGACGTCGAAGGGTGGGTCGTCGAGCTCGACGTGCTCCGATCCCCTGCCCGCGGCAGCCTGCTCGGTGACCCTGCCCTCGACGCCTTCGTCGCGCGACCGCAGAAAAACGGGAACGGCCGCGTCGTCTGGCCGGGCAGTCCGGCGATCACGAACCTCGACGGCCCCGACACGGCGGCGACGCTGGTCGACTCCAGTATCCCCAACCCGGATCACCCGGTGCTTTCGGGACTCCGGATCCTGTTCACGGGGCGCTACGTCGTTCCCTATTTCGACGAGCTCGCGCGGCCCGAATTTTTGCGATTCGCGAAGGCGCTCGCCGAAGCCCTCGCCGTAGATTACGGCGCGCTCTACGCCCGTTGCGCAACGGGCCGCGCGCATCACGTGGGGAGTTGGTTCCGCGGTCCGACCCCCGCCGGCGCGGCGACGGCGCTGCTCTATTACATGGGCACCACCGCCGACGTTCCCGACGTTCGGAAGGATCTCCTCATCCCTCCCGGAAGCACGGACCTCGACGCGGCCTTCGCCTTTCAAAACCTCGGGCACGCCGCGGCGTCCCTCGACAAGGCGCGCGTGATGGATTTGCTCCGGCGCGAGGAGGGCTCGATCGCCGGCCTCGACGGCGCGCCGTCCACGATCGGATTTCCGTTCCGCGACCCGAACCGCGCGTCGCGCACGAGTCACGAGATCGCTCGGACCTTGTCGCTAGGCGACGAACACTAGGGCCTACGGCGCGATCGCGATCCCCACGCCTCCAAGGCTGGGCAACGTGACGTTCGCCGCAACGTTCCCCGACGCATTCGGAAGGAAGAACTCGAGAAAACCGGGATCCGTGCCCCGCCAAACGGAGACTGCAATGTTCCCGTCGCCGTCCGCCACGAGTCCAGCCGGAGTGGCCACCTTGGTCGCGCTGCCGGCGATCGTTCGAATGGGCGGTGCGTCGTCGGCCGCGTCGATGTCGTAAACCAGGACGCTCCCATCCCCTTCCTGATTTCCGACGAAGAGCCGATCGGCGCCGGTAACGAACAAGC
>DATBBD010000318.1:0-3259 GCA_036271175.1 Polyangiaceae bacterium
CACCGCGTCGCCCTCGCGGAGGCGCGTCGTAGCGATGTCCTTGATTTCCTTTTGCCGTTTCACCCAGCCGTCGCGCGTGAGGAGCACGTGGTTGTCCTCGGCGACGATCAGATCCTCCGCCGAGAATTCGGGCTCTTCGCCGACGGCTTCGATCACCGTGAGGCGCTTCTTGGCTTTGCCGAAGCTCTCGATCAACGCGGCGAGCTCCGACTTCACCATGCCCCAGATCCCCTTGGACCCCTTCTCGCCGAGGAGTTTCTTGATCTCGCCGGAGCGCTTCTTCTTGGCGTTCAGCTCGTTCTGAATGACGAGGATTTCGAGCCGCGCGAGGCGGTAGAGGCGAAGCTCGAGGATGGCGTCGGTCTGCTCGTCGTCGAGCCCGTACTTCGCCATGATCTTCTTCGCGGCGTCCGCCTTGCCGTCGGAGGCGCGAATGATCTTCAGGATCTGATCGAGCGCGTCGAAGACGATCGCGAAGCCTTCGAGGATGTGCATCCGGCGCGCGAGCTCGCCGAGCTCGTGCTCGAGCCGCTTCGTCACGACGTCGAGGCGGAAGTGCAAGAAGTGCCAGAGGATCGCGCGCAGATCGAGCCGCTCGGGACGGCCCACGTCGGCTTTTTCGGTCGGCACGAGGCACGTGAGGTTCACGGCGAACGTGCTCTGGAGCGGCGTCTGTTTGTAGAGGTACGCAAGCACCTTTTGCTCGTCCGCGTCCTTCTTCAGCTCGAGCGCGATGCGGACGTCCTCGGTCGACAGATCCTTCACGTCGACGAGGAGCGGCATCTTCCGCGATACGACGACCTCGGCGATGCGCTCGATGAGGGTCGACTTGTTCACGCCGTACGGGATGCTCGTGATGTAAATCATCTTCGAGCCGCGCGTCTCGGGGCCTAGTTCCCACGTCGCGCGCACCTTGATGGTGCCCTGCCCGCTCTCGTAAACCTGTTTGATCTCCTCGGTGGTCGAGACGATCTGTCCGCCCGTCGGAAAGTCCGGACCTTTGACGGTGCGGCAGAGCTCGCGCGATGAGAGCTGTTTGCCTTCGAGGAGCGCGTCGAGGAGACGCATCGCGGCGAGGCACACCTCTTCCGGGTTGTGCGGCGGGATGTTCGTCGCCATGCCGACGGCGATGCCCGACGCTCCATTGATGAGGAGGTTCGGCGCGCGTGCCGGCAAGACGACGGGTTCGCTCTTGGTGCCGTCGTAGTTCGGACGGAACGCGACGGTGCCTTGGTCGAGCTCGGCGAGGAGCTCGCCGGACAGCACCGCGAGGCGGCACTCGGTGTAACGCATCGCTGCGGCGGGGTCGCCGTCGAGCGACCCGAAATTGCCCGACCCTTCGACGAGCGGGACGCGCATCGTGAAGGGTTGCGCGAGCCGGACGAGAGCGTCGTAAATCGCGGAGTCGCCGTGCGGGTGGTAGCCGCCCATGACGTCGCCGACGACGGTCGCGCATTTCCGATGCTTCGCGTCGGCGGTGAGCCGTCCACGCCACATCGTGAAGAGGATGCGCCGCTGGACGGGCTTCAGGCCGTCACGGACGTCGGGCAACGCCCGGCTCGTGATGACCGACAGCGCGTAGTTCAGGTAGCGGGTCTCGGCGATCTCGTGCAGCGGCATCGCGTCGCCCGGGCCTTGCTCGAAGAGCCCGGGCTGGTCACCCCCGCCCTTCCGAGGTGGTTTCCCTCCGCTGTCCCGCCCGCCGGTCTTTTTAGGTCGTTTCTTTTCCGCCACGTCCGCTTTCGCCTTGGGAAATCCCCGCGCAAGTGCTCAGGCGGGGGAAAGCCAGTCAAGTTTTCGTCGAAGCGGGGCCTTCTCCCTCACGCGGAAGAAAGGTTCGTGGAATTCGATGGATCGGAACGCCTGGGAGGCTTCCGAAGCTTGAGACGGCGCCGCCCATGAGCTACGCAGGCCCCGGCCTTTTCATTGGGCGCCTGATCCTTCGGCGCCCCCGGGCGGGCCATTTCGACCGACGGTCCACTCGCACGATGCTCGACCCCCTCCCCTTCGGCGCCAGCGCCCCGAGCGGTCAGCCGTGTCGAGACCCCGTCGCGCCTGGACGCCGGCTTGGCGCCTTCCTTCGCGGCGTCCTCGCTCTGCTGCTCGGCGCCGCGCTCCTGGCGGTGTGGGCAACGCCCGCGCGAGCGGACGAACCGGCTATGTCGAGCGTCCCCGGCGAACCGCACATCGGCGCGTCGACGAACGAGGTCGAGCTGTCTCGGGGGCTCCCTATCGTGAGCATCGACGTCGCGGGGAACCGACGCATCACGCGCGACGACGTGCGGTCGTACCTGCGCGAACGTCCGAAGCAGGCGTTCTCGCCGGAGACGCTCTCCAAGGACGTGAAGGAGCTCTGGCTGTCGGGCTTCTTCGACGACATCCAGGTCGACCTCGACCGCTCCGACGCCGGCGTGACGCTCCGCTTCGACGTCCGAGAGCGTCCGAACATCGCGAAGGTGGAGTTCGACGGCAACGACGAGATCGACGACGACGACCTGAAAGAAGCGGTCGAAGTCAAAGAGAACACCGTGCTCTCTCAGCCGGCCATCGCGCGGAGCATCCAGAAGATCCGCGATATGTACGCGGAGAAGGGCTACTTCCTCGCCGAGGCGAAGGCCGAGATCGTCCCCCAGAAGAACAACGAAGTTCTCGTCAAGTTCACGATCACCGAACACAACCAGGTGACCGTCCGCCGCGTCACGTTCATCGGGAACAACAACGTCCCGGACGACGATCTCCGGTCGGTCATGTTCACCGGTCAAACGAGCCTGCTTTCGTTCGGCTCGGGCGGCCCGTTCCGTCAGGATGCCTTCGAGCGCGACATCGCGATCTTGAGCGCGCTCTATTACGACCGCGGCTACCTCTCGGTGTCGATAAGCACGCCGCGCGTCATGCTGACGCCGGATCGCAACGGCATCGAGGTCTCGATCACCATCGACGAAGGCCCCCGCTTCAAGATCCGGACGCTTCGCGTCTACGAGCGCGGCCCCGACGGCAGCGAGGTCGAACCCATCCAGGGCCGCCGGCACCTCCGGAACATGGTGAACGCGAAGAGCGGCGACTACTTCAACCGCGCCGCGCTCCTCGACGACCTGAACGCGATCCGTACGATGTATCGCGACGCGGGCTACGCAAACGTCGAGGCGAACCCGGAGACGAAGCTCGACCCCGACACGCACGAGGTCGACGTCGTCGTCCCCATCGTGCGCGGGCCGATGGTCTACTTCGAGCGCATCGAGATCAGCGGCAACACCAAGAC
>DATBBD010000319.1:0-10290 GCA_036271175.1 Polyangiaceae bacterium
TCGGCAGCACGTGACCGAACACCACGCGGCCTTCGGCGGCGCCGAGCGCGCGAGCGGCTTCGACGAACGCCGCGCCGCTGATTGCGCGCGCTTGAACGAGGGCCAGACGCGCGAACGGCGCCCAAGCGCCGAGGGAGAACACGACGCCGATGTAAAATCGCGACGGCGCGCGCACGGCGGAGAGCACGGCGAGCGCGAGCAAGAACGTCGGAAACGACTGCACGAGATCCGACGCGCGGAGCGTCCATCGTTCGAGTGTGCCGCCGCGCAGCGCCGCGACGATACCGAGCGGCGTGCCTACCGCGAACCCGACGGCCGCGACCGCCATCGCGAGCACGAGCGCGCGCACCGTGGCGTGACTGACGAGACCGAGGAGATCGACGCCGGCTTCGCCGCTGCCGAGCGGGCGCGCCGCGCTCGGCGGTGCCCACGACAATTCGAGCGTCAATCGCGTCGGAGAACGGTGCCCGAAGGTGGCGATCAGAAATGCGCCGACCAAGACGAGGGCCACCGGCACGACGGCGAGGACGGCGCGACGGCGAGCACGGAGAATGGCGTCGTTCACGTCGTCTGACCTCGCGGATCGACGATCGCCGTCGCCGCGGCGGCGCCCGCCTGCGCGAGAATGAAGAGACCGCCCGCGGCCACCACCGCGGCCTCCAGCACCGGGATGTCGCGGGACGCATAGGCGTTCAACATCAAGGTGCCGAGTCCGGGTCGTTCGAAGAGCCGCTCGAGCACGACGGCGCCGCCGAGGAGCGCGCCGAGCTGCGACGCGACGACGACGGCGATCGGCCCCGAAGCGACCGGAAGCGCGTGCACGACGAACACCCGGAGCTCCGAGGCGCCTTTGGCGCGCGCGACCTCGAGATACTTGGCGTGCCGCTGATCGAGGAGCGCCGCGCGAGCGATGCGGGCGACCTGCGCGCCGAGCGGCGTCGCGAGCAGCGCCGACGCAAAGAACAAGCCCAGCGCGCCGCTCTCCGGATCGCCGGGGAGCGGCACGATGCGGTACTTCACGGCGACCAGGTACGTCACCGCCGGCGCCACGGCGACCAGGGGAGTGGCCGCAACGGCGAGGATCGCGCGGTGGACCCATTCGCGGCGTCGCGCGAGCCACGGGCCCGTCGCGAGGAGCGCGACGGCGATGCCGCCAAAGGCGCCGAGGGCGACCGCGACGGCGGCCAATGCGGACGTCGGACCGAGCGCGCGCCCGACTTCGGCGAACGCCGGTACGCCGGGACGGCTCAGCGAATCGCCGAGATCGAGCGTGGCGAGCCCTGCGACGAACTTCACGTATTGAGTCGAGAGCGGCGCATCGAGGCCGAGTCGAGCGCGAAGCAGCGCCCGCTCCGATTCCGGCGCTTGCTCCCCGAGCACCAGCGACGTCGGATCGCCGGGCAAGAGGCGCAGCGACGCGAAGACCAACGACGCGAGCACGAGCAGAACGAAGCCGGCACCGAAGACCCGGTCCACGGCGGCTCGAGCCACCCGGCTAAAAACCGCGAAGCGCTCGGCGACGATGCCCGAGCGCTCCCGCGGCCCGTTCATGGGGCGCCGTCCCGGGCGCGCGCGTCCCCAGCGTCGTGGACGGCGGCGTCACGTGCGGTAGCGTCGGGTTCGCCGGGAGACATCGCGTCGACCGAGGCGTCGAGACCGCCGCCCGCGCCGGAATCGGGGTACGGCAAAAATGAGGCGTCGAGTGGCGGCTCGCAGACCTGGTTCGACCGGTCCGTCGGCGCCGGCGGCGTCTCGGACGACACCGCGATCGTGCAGACGCGCGGATTGAAACCCGGGTACTCGACGATCTCGGCGTCCCACGGGTTCGACTGGGGGTTCGAATAATCGGCGCAGACGTAGCCCCCGCGGCAATCGCTGTCCGACGAGCAGCTCCGCATGCAAAACGTCCGTTCGAGCCGGTTGTCGGACGGGTCGTTGCAACCGGGAGCCTCGGCGACGCTCACGTTGTAGGCGACACACACCGAATCGCTCGGGCACTTCGACGGCTCGCAGTTGAAGATGGTGCAATAACCCCCCGGGAAGGTCGGGTCGCACAGCCGATCGCCCGCGGCCGAGCAGTCGGTATGCACCGTGCACGAATCGCCGATCTTCGGCGAGCACGCGGAGAGGGTCCCGAGGACGGCGAGGACCCAAAGAAAGGCGGACCGCTGCATAGGCGGCGCGAATGTAGCGGCCTTCCCCGGGAAAGCCATCTCGAATTCCGGGGGGTCCCGGGCTATGAAGCGCCGCCCATGCCGCCTCCGCGAGCCGCCGTTCGTCTGTGGATGACGATGGGGCCGCTTTCACTCGTGGCGTGCGGCGGCGGTGCGGCGCTGATGCATCCCGCGCACACGCTGCCGCAAAATCGCGTCTCGGCCGGCGCGGGGGTGAGCGGACAATTCGTGTTCGGCCAGGGGCAGCGCGCGATCGACACCGGCAAGGCATCCGGGGCGCCCGGCGCGATCTCCGGCGGCGCGAACGAGCAACAATTTCTCGCGGGTGCCGCCGCGAACGCCGTCTTCGCACCCGGCGTTTCGCCGTGGGTCGGCGCGCGCGTCGGTCTCGGGCAGAACTTCGAAGCGGGCCTCGCGTACACGGGTCGCACGGCTCGCATCGACGCGCGACACGCCTTCGGCAACGACTCGTTCGCGCTCAGCATCGGCGCGGGCGCATCGGCGGTCATCTTCCACCCGACGACGTCCGCGGACAGCGCGACCCCGCAATTGTCGTCGGGCCGATTCCAGGGGACGACCGGCGGATTCGCCGCGGGCGGCTTCGGTTTCGACGTGCCCGTAATCGTCGGGTGGCGGAGCACGGCGTCGGTCGTTCAGGTGTGGGGCGGCGCGCGCGCGGGGTTCGAGCGCGTCGCCGGTGACGTGCCGGTCAACGCCGACAGCAGTGCCGCGCTCGAGTCGACCATCACCGCCCATCGATGGTGGGGCGGCGGGCTCGTCGGCGCTGCCGTCGGATTCGAACCGTTCTGGATCGCCCTCGAGCTCGATGTCGCCTACCAGTCGCTGTCGGCGAGCGCGTCGTTTCCGCCGGCGAGCGGGGTGCCCGGCCAACGCGGCGCCGAGGTGACCGGCGTGTCGCTGTCCCCGACCGGCGCGCTCATCGGAAAATTCTGATGATTCGCCGACTTAGGGAGGTTCTCGCTGCGCTCTCGCTTGCTTGCGTTGCCCCCGCCGCCTAGCATGGATGGCGCTTCTCCATGATGTTCCGCTTCGAACGGCGCTTCGCGCTCGGAAGTTTGTCGAGCCGTCTCGCCGCAGGCGCGGCGTTGCTCGGCCTCGGGGCGGCAGCATGCGCGAACGAACCTCCGACCGCCTCGGCGGACGGAGACGTCGGAAGGACGCAAGCCGTCGTCACGATCGACCGCACCGATCCGGCGTCCCTCGACGCACTGGGCAGCGCGAGCGCGGTGGCCCGGTTCATCAGCGTACCGGCGTATCTCGATCCGAGCCGGGTGCTCATCGCGGCCGGCGCGACCTTGGATCTCCCGCCCTTCGACGGGTGCTCGTCGAGCGACAGCCCGGATGAGCTCGCGCCGCCCCTCGCCTCGCAAGATCCCGTCGAGTTCGTGGAAGCGGGCGACGTCGCGATCCACGCGGCGGATTCGGTGAGCAGCCTCGTGCCTCACGCGTTCCCGACGGTCGGGTCGTTCGCCTCGGGCGTGCTCTACACCACGAAAGATCGCGAAGCCTCGGCGCTCCCGACGGGCGTGCCGTACCTCGTGAGCGCGTCGGGTTCGACGTCGGTCTCGGCGTTGCATTTGACGGCCGACGCGCCTCCGTCGCCGAGCGATATCCAGGTTGCAGGGGTCGCGCTGCGCGACGTGACCGAAGTGAAGACATCGTCGCCCCTCGAGCTCAAGTGGGCCGCGGGCGAACCGAGCGACGTGGTTTACGTCGAGCTTCTCGCTTACGACGGCTCGCCGAGCATTCTTTGCACCTTCCGCGACGAGACCGGCCAAGGGACGATCTCGGCGGATACGTTCAACGGCGCGGGCAACGGGCGCCTCGCCCTTCATCGCGTGCGTTCGCGTCACGTCGACGGCGGAGCGAGTCCTTCGGGCGACATCCGATTCGACTTCCAGGTCGGCGCCTCCGTCGAGTTCGCGAAGTAACGCCATGGACGGCCGGCTCGCCCACCTGGACGAGCTCGAGCGGAGCGGGCGACTCGAAGAGGCGGCGGCGCTCGCCGAAACGTGCGCATTGTTCTCGCGTGCGGCCGATCTCTGGGAGCGAGCCTGCGCCTTTCGCGACGCCGCTCGCGCCGCGCTCGCCGCGGGCGATCCGGGACGCGCGTTCACGCTCGCCTCGTCCACCGACGACGTCGGGTTGCAACGGGACGCGCTCCACGCACTGACCGCGGTTCCCGAACGGCTCCGACAGACCGCTCATCGCCTCGCCGCACTCGGACGCTTCGCCGCCGCCGCGACGCTCCACGAAGCGGCCGGCGATTTTCGCAAAGCCGGCGAGCTCTTCGAACGGGCGCGACGATGTTCCCGCGCCGCCGACGCGTTCGTCCGAGCACACGCCGTGTCCGATGCGATCCGGTGCCTGAAAACCCGGCTCGGCGAAGACCCCGGCGACGATCGCGCGCGCGTGCACCTCGGACGTCTGCTCGTCGCGCATCATCCGGAAGCGGCGGCGCGAGTCGTTCAGCAGGTCGGGCCCACGTCGTCCGAGCGCTCCCCGGCCCTCGCGACCCTCGGCGTCGCGCTCCGTGCGCTCGGCATGCCCGGCGCCGCGGCGATCGTCGAACGCGACGCCGCGGCGCTCGGCGCCACGTCGGTCGCGGACCGCGGCGCGATCGCCGGAGCCGCGCCCGAGGGCGAAGTGCTGTTCGGTCGCTACACGCTGGTCGCGGAGCGCGCGGTCGGCGCGACGGCCCGCGTCTACGAAGCGGTCGATCGGACGACCGATCGCCACGTGGCAGTGAAAGTCTATTCCGTCGCATCCCTGAAGGACTTCGGCCGCGACGCGCGACGCCGTTTCGAACGCGAAGCGCAGGTGCTCGCCGCGCTCCGCAGCGCGTCGATCGTGCCGCTCGTCGAGTATCGTCCGGATGCGCCGGCGGTCGTCCTCGCGTGGATGCCGGGCGGCTCACTGGCGGAGCGATTCGCGCTGGGACCCGTGTCGCCCGCGTTCGCCGCAGACGTCGTGGTCGCGATCTTGACGGCGCTCGGCGACGCGCACGCGCGCGGCGTTCTCCATCGCGACGTGAAACCGGCAAACGTGCTCTTCGACGCGGCGAGGAACGCGCGCCTCGCCGACTTCGGCAGCGCGCATTTCGCCGACGCCGCCGCGACCGTCACGGAAGCACTGCTTGGCACCCTCGCGTATCTGTCGCCGGAGCGACGCAAGGGCGCAGCCGCATCTCCCTCGAGCGATATCTTCGCCGCGGGTGCGATCTTCTGGGAAGCCTTGACCGGCGCGCCGCCGGGCCTCGCGAGCACATTAGAACCCGTCGTGCTCGATGACGCTCAGCGGGCGATCGCACGGCGACTCGTCGGCGACGAAGCCACGCGACCGAACGACGCGAAAGCCGCGATCGCGCTCCTCCGTAGCGTCGTTTGGCCGGCATGCGAACCCGCACGCGCTCCGATATTTGGAGTGAACGCGGCGCTCGCCGCCGCCGGCGAGCGGCCGGCCGTCGCCGCGCCGCAGCTCGTCGCGCGATTTTCGCCACTCGGTGGCGAGCTGTTCCACGACACCCTGCTCGACCGTGACGTGCTCGGGCTCGTCGCGACGCCCGAAGTTATCGCGACGGCGCGCGCGTTCGCTCGAGCGGGTCACCCGTCGCTTGCGACGGTGTTCGACTTCGACGACGCCGCTCGTATCGTGCACGTCGAGCCACTCCGAGCGGCGCCCCGCGCGGGCCGACTCAGTGCGGCGGATCGGGCGGACCTCGACGGCGCAGTCCGGTCGTTGCATCGGACCGGCGGCGTTCATGGCGCCATCGACCCCGACCACGTCGTCCGCCGGGGCGCTTCGGTCGCGCTCGCGTTCCCGGATTCGCCGGGCAACGGCTCGCAAGAAGCGGACCTCGTCGCACTCGGTCGCCTCGACTGAGCGACGCTCGCCCGAACTGGTTCTACCAGCGTCGTCGCTCTCGACGTTCGTCGGTGCACCAAACGACAAGGGGGACACCCACGATGGGACACCACTCGTGCTCTCCGCTGCTATATAGGAACGGTCGCCATGGTCACTTACATGAATGGCAGGTTCGTCGACGACGCGGATGCGAACATCAGCGTTCGCGCGCGCGGCTTGAACTACGGGATCGGCTGCTTCGGAGGGATCCGCGGGTACCTCGCGGACGACGGCAAGCAAGTCTACGTGTTCCGGCTCGATCAACACGTCGAGCGGATGCAGCGCTCGGCACGGCTCATCTGTCTGGACCTCACGGTCGAGCCGTCGCGCTTGAAGGAGATCGTCGTCGAGCTCCTCCGCAAAAATGACGTCCACCAGGATACGTACATTCGCCCGATGGTCATCAGCGGGTCGCTCGAGCTCGCCCCGGTGCTGCGCGCCGAGGATTCGTCGCTCATCGTGTACACGCTGCCGCTCAAGCGATACATCGACAAGGAAGCGACCAACGTCTGTGTCTCGTCGTGGCGCCGGGTCAGCGACAACGCCATCCCCGCGCGGGCCAAGCCTACGGCCGCGTACCTGAACAGCGCGCTCGCGCGGCGCGAAGCGGTCGACAATGGGTTCGACGAGGCGATCTTGCTCACCGAGCGCGGCACGGTTTCCGAAGGAAGCGCCGAGCACGTGTTCATCGTCCGCGACGGCATGCTCGTGAGCCCGCCGTCGACCGAAGACAACCTCGACGGCATCACGCGCCGGACCCTGATGACGCTCGCCACCGAAGACCTCGGGCTCACGGTGCTAGAGCGCCAGATCGGACGCACCGAGCTCTACGTCGCGGACGAGATGTTCCTCTGCGGAACGGGCGCGGAAGTGACGCCGGTCGGTTCGGTCGATCGACGCCCGATCGGCACCGGAAAACCCGGCCCGATTACGGCGCGCCTCAAAAAGCACTTCGAAGACGTCGTGCGCGGTCGCGTCGAAGCTCGCAAGAGCTGGCTCACGCCGATCTGGACGTGATCGTCGCGGTGGGCGCCGGGTAAGCGCAGTCGGCCGGAACGGATCAGCCGGAGCCGGCGGGCTTCGGTGTCGCAGCGGGCGCCGGAGCAGGTGCCTTCATCGGAGCCGCGGCGGGCTTTTCGGCGGCGGGCTTCGGCACCCGATCGACGATCGCGTAGGCCAGCTCGTGACGCACGCCGCTCCGGACGTAGCTCACCTTCAGCGCCGGCGCCGATTTGAGCGCCTCGAACGCTTGATACGCATCGATGTCGCGCTCGATGGGCATCCCGTTCACCTGGAGTACGACGTCCCCGGGTCTCAGATCCACGCTCTGCCAGAAATCCGGCGGCTCCAGATCGACGATACGAAAGCCCTCGAAACGTCCATCTTCGACCTGGGCCTCTACCGACACGCGCTGAAGGAAATAACCGAGCCCTTCCTCGACGGTCGCGTTCACGTCTTCGCGATAGAGCGCGCCGGGGGGAGCCGATGCCGCCTTGGGCGGCGCGATGTCGACGGGAGCCGAGATCGACGGAGCCTCGATCGGCTCGTCGATGAGCTTCGGGCCGCAGCTAGTGGCGAGGCCCACGAACAGGATGACCGCTCGACGCACCCGTGGACTATGACGGGCGCCCCGGAAACCGGCAACTTTTGCGCCGTCAGACGCCCGCGCCATCGAGGAGCGCAGACAAAACGCGCGCGAAGACGGCATCTTGTGGACCGTCGGCGACGTGCACGACGCGATCGCCAGGGACGAGCTCTTCGGCGCGCGCATACACCGCCGCGAGCCGCCGCTGGATGTCGCTGACTTCGAAAATTTCCGCGGGGCCGCCGCGCGCTTTCCGTCGTTCTTCGGCGACGTCCGCGGGGACGTCGAGCACGACGGTCACGTCGGGGCGAAGCGCCCGCGAATTGAGCTCGCGGATCCACGGGACCACCGACGCCCCTTCCGGAGCGGTGACCGACTGGTACGCGAGGCTCGACAGATCGTAGCGATCGCTCACTACCGTGCGTCCGGCTTCGAGCGCCGGAACGATGACGTTGTCGAGGTGGTCCAGGCGATCCGCGGCGAAGAGCAACGAGAACGTCGCCCACGACACCCGCCGACGCGCCTCGCCCGGTTCGGGAACCCATTTTTCCTGAAGCGCGGCGCGCAAGAGCACCCCGATCGGACCCGGGGTCGGCTCCCGCGTCAGACACACCGGCGTGCCGCGGCGCTCGAGCTCGGCGGCGAGACGCGCCGCCTGCGTCGTCGTTCCCGAGCCGTCGATGCCCTCGAGCACGATGAAGCGCCCGGGGTGCGGTTTCATCCGACTCATCCGACCACCAGCGGGGCCGGATCCTCGCCGAGCACGACGTTGTCGATGAGGCGCGTCGTTCCCGCGAACGCCGCGAGCGCGAGCAAGGCGCGTGGCCCCGTCGACACGCCGGCGGGAAACGGCGTCACGTCGTCCGCGTTCGCGACGGTAACGTAGTCGACGCGAAGCGACGCTTCCGCGAGCGCTCGCTCGAGCGGTTCGATGAGCGCGCGCACTCTTCGTTCGCCTGCGGTGAACCGCGACACGGCTTCGGCGAGCCCGCGCGGAATCGCGAGCGCGCGACGGCGTTCGTCGGCGCTCAAGAAGCGGTTTCGCGACGAGAGCGCGAGGCCGTCTGGTTCACGGACCGTGGCGAGCCCGACGATCTCGACGGGCAGGAGTAGATCGCGGGTGAAGGTCTGGATCACGCGAAATTGCTGGTAATCCTTTTTTCCGAACACGGCGACCGACGGCCCGGCGACGGCGAACAGCTTCGTCACGACCGTCGCGACGCCATCGAAGTGACCGGGGCGCGACGCGCCGCAGAGCGCGTCGCTGACGCCGCTCACGTGGACGCGCGTGCGCTCGTCGGGCGCGTACATCTCGGACACCGGCGGCGCGAACACGAACGTGACGCCTTCCGCGCCACACTTCTCGACGTCGCCGTCGAAGTCGCGCGGGTAGCGCGCCAGGTCTTCGTTCGGGCCGAACTGCGTCGGGTTGACGAAAATGGTGACGGCGGTCGCCGTCGCGCGGCGCGCCGCTTCGCGCATCAGCGCCCGATGCCCGTCGTGAAGCGCGCCCATCGTCGGCACGAGCCCGAGCCGGCCGCCGCCGGCGCGGACCTGATCCGCACGGGCGCGAAACTCGGCGACCGTGCGGAGGATCTCGGGGCGCGACATGGATCGGTTCCAGCCTTAGCCTGCGAGCTTGCCGAGCGTCGCGCGCTTCACGCACACCGCGAGGACTTCCATCGCCGCTTCGATCTCGGCGAGCGACGGCAACGACGGCGAGACGCGGATGTTCCGATCGCGCGGATCGTGGCCCTTCGGAAACGTCGCGCCGGCTTCGGTGAACTTCACGCCGGCCTCGTTCGCCATCTTCACCACGGTGCGGGCGAGGCCGTCGCCGGTGTCGAGGCTCACGAAATAGCCGCCGAGCGGCTTCGTCCATTTGGCGAGACCGGTTCCGCCGAGCTCCGCCGTGAGCGCGCGATCGACGAGATCGAATTTAGGCCGGAGGAGTGCGGCGTGCTTCTTCATGTGGTCGCGCAGGCCGTCCATGTTCTTGAAGAAGCGAACGTGACGGAGCTCGTTCAGCTTGTCGGGGCCGATCGTCGATTTCGAGCGATGCTGGCGGAACCAGCCGATGTTCGCGACGCTCCCGCCGATGACGGCGATGCCCGCGCTCGCGAACGACACCTTCGACGTCGAACCGAAGAGCAGCGGTCGATCCGCGCAGCCCGCGGCCTTGCACGCTTCGAGAATGTTCTCGAGCGTCGGCGGCGAGTCGGTCAGGTGGTGATGCGCGTAGGCGTTGTCCCACATGATCCGAAAATCTTTCGCGCGCGGTTTCATCTTCGCGAACCGCTCGACGACGCGTGCCGAGCACACCGCGCCGGTCGGGTTCTCGTACTTTGGCACGATCCAGATCCCCTTCACGGAAGCATCTTCCTCGGTGAGCGCCTCGACGCGGTCCATGTCCGGGCCTTCGTCCGTCATGTCGACGGGGAGCATCTCGATGCCGAAGTGTTCGCAAACCGCGAAGTGCCGGTCGTAGCCCGGCGATGGACACAGGAATTTCGGCTTCTCGGACGCCCACGGGCCGTCGCCGCCGGGCACGCCGTGCGACAGCGCGCGCGCCACGACCTCGTACATCAACGCGAGGCTCGAATTGTC
>DATBBD010000320.1:0-7468 GCA_036271175.1 Polyangiaceae bacterium
GTACGACCAATTCGCGTCGCAGCTCGAGCTCACGCCGGGAGAAGCCGCGGTGTTGAACCTTGCGGAAGATTCGAGCACGGTCCGCGAAGCGGTGTCGCGCGCGTCCGAGGGCGGCATCGCCATGGCCGAAGCGCTGCGCGCCGTGTTCATCGGGCTCTGTTCGGGCGCGCTGGTCGCGCCGGGTTGGCCACCGCGGTCCGAAGCCGTCTCGTCGCGCGCCGGTTGAACCCGCGCTTCTCGGGTGCGAACGCCCCGCGCGTCGCCGCACGAGCCCCGGCAACGCGGGCGCGCGTTCACTCGGCGGGCGGGAATTTGTGCAGCTTGCGCTGCAACGAGCGCCGGTGGATTTTGAGACGACGCGCGGCCTCCGAGACGTTGCCGTCGCAATCGGAGAGCACGCGATTGATGTGTTCCCACTCCGCGCGGGCGAGCGACGGCGACGTGAACGTCGCGTCGGGGCCGACCGCGGGCGGCGCGTCGCCGCGCACGAACGCCGTCAAAATATCGTCGACGTCCGCGGGCTTCGAGATGTAGTTCGCGGCGCCGAGCCGCACGGCGTCCATCGCCGTCGCGATGCTGCCATAACCGGTGAGCACGACGACCCGCGTCTCCGCGTCGATGGCCTTGAGGGCCCGCACGATCTCGATGCCCGAACGCCCTGGGAGCCGCAGATCGACCAGGGCGTACTCCGGCGATTCGCGCTCCGCGACGCGCACTGCCTCGTCGTAGTCGGCCGCGACGTGGGTCTCGTAGCCGCGCGCGCGGAACGCGACGGCGAGCCGGCCGCGGAGCACGGCGTCATCGTCCACGATGAGGATGGAGGGAAGCGTCGGTGAAGGTTCGCTCACCGTTTCGGTGTTCACGGCTCGTATCCCCTTACGAATGGCTCATCGGGGCAATGCGACCATTTGTCGCGCCCCGCGCCGGGATCGTCAACACGACGCGGGTGCCGTTTCCGGGACGTGACGCGATGTCGAGGGTGCCCCCCAAAAAATCAATGACGCTGCGTGTGAGGTAAAGCCCGAGCCCCATGCCGCGGCCCGGCTCCTTCGTCGTGAAGAACGGATCGACGGCCCGCGCGAGCACCGCTTGCTCCATGCCTGACCCAGAATCGGTGACTTCGAGCCGCCAACCTTCTTTCTTGGGATCGATCGCGAGTACGACGAGGCTTTCGACGGGCGAGGCGTCGAGGCCGTTCTGGAGGACGTTCCGTAGCGCCTGCGCCGTCGCGCGAAGGGGAACGAAGAGAGCGGCGTCCTGGGACGGCGAGCTCCACTCGACGCGGACGCGATCGGGCTCGGAGAGGCCGCCGAGCGCGGCCCGCACGATCTCGTCCGCGGACGCTTCGCTCGCGGCTTCACCGGGGCTCTCGCCGGCTTCGCCGGCCATCTGGCTCAAGATGCCGCGGCACCGCTCGACCTGTTCGCGGATGAGCCGCGCCTCGGACGCGATGGTTTCGGGGTTGGGGTCCCGCTCGATCTCTTTTGCGACCACGGCGATGGTCGAAAGCGGGGTGGCAAGCTCGTGCGCGGCGCCGGCGGCCAGGGTCGCCATGGACGCGAGCCGTTCGCCCGTCGCGGCGCGTTCGCGCGCTCGGGCGAGCTCGGCTTCGCGTTCGGCGAGGGCGCGCGTAACGCGGTGAATGAAATAGACGATGAACGCCGCGCCGACGGCGAAGGCGACCCACATCCCGCGGAGGTGCATCCCGAACGGTTCGCCGTGGGACGTGCGATGGGCACCCATGGGCAGCATCGCGCCGTGATCCATCGGCATCGAGCCCTGGCCCATGGACATGCCATCCATCGACATGCCGTGATCCATCGACATGCCGTGATCCATCGGGAGCGGCACGTGACTCAGGAAGAGGGCGGCGCTCGCGCCGACCGAGAAGAGCACCAACGCCCAGGTCCAGCGCGGACGCAGCACGAGCGCCGCGAGAGCGATGTGAACCAGGTAGAGAAAGCTGAAGGGATTCGACGGGCCGCCGGTGAAGTAGAGCAGCCCCGTGAAGCACGAGACGTCGAACGCGAGCGCGCCGGCGAGGAGCAACTCGGAGACCGGCGGGTGCCTCCGGAGCCACAGCTCGAATGCGACGTTGGCCAGCACCTCCGCGCCGATGATCGCCCCGAGCTCGGCGAGCGGGAGCTTCACGCCGACGCCCCACTTCACGACGGCGATGAGCACGATTTGCCCGGCGATCGCCGCCCACCTCAGTCGGACCAGCCAGGACATGTTGATCCGATGCACGGCATGCGGATCGTCGAGCGCCGAAGGGTGCGGCATCGCCACGAAGGGAGCGCTGGACACGGTGTGACTATAGCGCCGCTTTCGCCGGAGGCCGGCCGCGCTTCGCGCTCTTTTCCGGCGGGCGATCAGTGATGGAACAGGCGCAAATTCGTATAGACGAGGGCGATTCCGTACTCGCGACACGCCGTTTCGACGTCGGGATCGCGCGCCGAACCGCCGGGCTCGGCGATGAAGCGAACGCCGTGCTTCGCGGCGTGGTCGATGTTGTCGCGGAACGGAATGAAGCCGTCGGAGACGAGACTGACGCCGCTCACGGTGCGCAAGAACTCGCGCTTTTCGCCGTCGACGAGCGGCTCCGCCGGTTTCGCGAGCGCGGCGCGAAACTCCGCCTGCTCTTCGCGAGTGAGATCGCCCTCGATGTATCGAACGCGGAAATTGATCCGCTCTTGTCGCTTCACGGACGGCAAGAACTCGAGCGCGAGAACCTTCGGATGCCGGCCGAGCTGCCACGTGTCGGCCTTCGCCCCGGCGAGCTTCGTACAATCGACGCGCGATTGCTGGCCGGCGCCGATGCCGATCATCTGTCCGCCGGCGGCGTAGCCGACCGAGTTCGACTGCGTGTACTTCAACGTGATGAGCCCGAGCACGAGATCGGAAATTGCCGCCTCGGTGAGCTCGCCCACGACGACCTTCGCGAGATCCGCGCGACTGACGAGGTGCGCGTTGCGGTCCTGCACGAGCTGGAGTCCGAAGATTTCCCGCTTCTCACGAGCCGGCGGCTCGAAGTCGGGGTCGGCCTTCATCACCAGAAAGCCCCCCGACTTTTTCGCCTTCAGGATTTCGAGCGCCTTCGGAGCGTACCCCGGGGCGACGATGCCGTCCGAGACGACTCCCTTGAGGAACTCCGCGGTCTCGACGTCGACCGGGTGCGAGAGCGCGACGAAATCGCCGAACGAGCTCTTCGGATCGGCGCCTCGAGCGCGCACGTACGCGAGGGCCGCCGGACTCAGCTCCCGTCCCTCGACTTCGTACGCACGCCGGAGCTCGGCGTCGAGCGGCGTCGCGATGGCGGCGCCTGCCGGTGAGACGTGCTTGAAGCTCGCCGCTGCTTCGCGTCCGAGCGCCGTGCGAACCTCGCGCACGAGCTGCCACCCATTCAGCGCGTCGAGCAGGTTGATCATCGACGGCGTGCCGTTGAGCACCTCGACCGGCCATCGGCCGGGCTCGGAGGGCTCCATCGCCGCGTAGCGCTGATGCGGATTCGTCCCGTATTTGAGTTCTTTCATCGCCGACTCCGTGAAGCTGCGGGACCATGCCACGGACCCTCGGCGACGGGGAGGGTCAAGGGCGACGGGGGCGATGGGATCCGATGACGCGGTCGTCAGTCGACCGTTTTACGGCGTTTTCGGTAGCGTGCGACCAGCGTGTTCGTCGAGGCGTCGTGATGACCGGCGGCGCTTTCGTCCGAGAGCTCGGGGAGGATCTTGACGGCCAGGGCCTTGCCGAGCTCGACGCCCCATTGGTCGAAACTGTTGATGTCCCAGATCGTTCCCTGGACCATGACCTTGTGCTCGTAGAGCGCGATCAATTTGCCGAGCGCGCGCGGCGTGAGCGCGTCGATCAAAAACGTGCTCGTGGGGCGGTTCCCCAAAAATACGCGATGCGGCACGAGCGCCTCGATGGCTTCAGGCGACATCTTGCCGTGGGCGAGCTCGGCCCTCACCTCGTCGGCGGTTTTGCCGCGCAGAAGCGCTTCCGTTTGTGCGAAGCAATTCGCGACGAGCTTGTCCTGGTGATCGCCGAGCGGGTTGTGCGAGCGCGTGAACGCGATGAAGTCGCACGGGATGAGCGGCGTCCCTTGATGGATGAGTTGATAAAACGCGTGCTGCCCGTTCGTCCCCGGCGCACCCCAGACGATCGGTCCGGTCTGGTATTGGGTGATGCGCCTTCCCTCACGGTCGACGCCCTTGCCGTTGCTCTCCATCTCGAGCTGCTGGAGAAACGCGGGCAACAAGTCGAGGTACTGGTCGTACGGCAAGACGGCGTGCGTCTGCGCCCCGAAGAAGTCGATGTACCAGAGGCCGATGAGTCCCATCAGCGCGGGGATGTTCTTGTCGAGCGACGCTTGGCGGAAGTGCTCGTCGGTTTCGTACGCGCCGCTGAGAAATTCCTCGAACACGCCGAAGCCGGCGACGATCGCGATGGGGAGGCCGATCGACGACCACACCGAGTAGCGGCCGCCGACCCAGTCCCAGAACTCGAACATGTTCGCCGGGTCGATCCCGAATTTGCTGACCGCGGCGAGGTTCGTCGAGATCGCGGCGAAGTGCTGCTTCACCGCCGCCGGATCGTGGAGCGCGTCGAGCAGCCAGCGCCTCGCCGACTCGGCATTGGTCATCGTCTCGAGCGTCGTGAACGTCTTCGATGCGACCGTGAACAAGGTCGTCTCCGGCGACAGGTTCTTCAATGTCTCCACGAGCTGCGTCGCATCGACGTTCGACACGAAGTGCGCGCGCAGACCCGGCTTCCAGTACGGCTTCAGCGCTTCGCAGACGAGGTGCGGACCGAGGTCGGAGCCGCCGATGCCGATGTTCACGACGTCGGTGATGGCCTTGCCGGTGAACCCGCGGTGCTGCCCCGTGCGCACCCGGCTCGAGAAATCCTGCATCTGAGCGAGCACCCGATTCACGTCGGGCATCACGTCTTTGCCGTCGACCAGGATGGGCTGGTTCGACCGATTCCGGAGCGCGACGTGGAGCACCGCACGATTTTCGGTGCTGTTGATCTTCGCGCCCGAGAACATCGCGTCGATGGCCTTCTCGAGGCCGCGCTCTTCGGCGAGCTTCACCAGAAGAGTGACGGTCTCCGACGTGATCCGGTGCTTCGAATAGTCGAAGAACAGGTCGCCGAGCTCGAGCGAAAGCGACTCGCTACGCCGGGCGTCGTCGTCGAAGGCGCGGAGTACGCTCTTCGGCCCCACGGACGCGTGGTGTTCGAGGAGGGCGCGAAATGCGGGTGTTTCCTGAAGGGGCGTCATGTCGTGCGGCATTATTGCAAGTCCGCGCTTCGGAGTCCCGAATCGAATGCATCCAGTGTTAGACTCGTCCCCATGGTCGACCCCGGGGTCCTCCGATTTCTAGATCTGGTGCGTCGCGAGCTCGGGGCCGCGGATAGCCGGATGGAGTTTGGCGGAAAAGAACCGAACGACCCGTGCATCATTTGGCACTTCGTCGAAGGCGGTTCGAGGATCGTCGTCGTCTTCGAAACGCCACCGGCCGAAAAAGGCCCGCTCACGCGCCGTCTCGACACGCTCGCCGAAGCGTTTTTCTCGACCACCGAGCACGCGATGGGGCCCGCCTCGGCTCGAACTCCGCCCGACGTCGCCGGGCGCCGTCTCGACGACGAGCTGACTCGGCTCGCGGAGCGCGCCGGCGCTCGCGGCGCGGCCGTCTTCGACGTCGCGTCGCCCGTCGTCTGGGGCGCATCGCGGGCGGCCGACGCCGCGGCCGACGCACTCCTCGAAGACGCCATCGTCCACATGCGCGGAACGGAATCGGAGCTCCGCCCGGGGCACACGTCCCGTTTCGTCATGAAACCCGACGTCGAATGCCTCGCCCGCGTCTTCGCCGGCCTTTACGTTTTGATTCTCGTCTTCGAGGGCCCGCTCTCCGAGCCGACCGCCGTCGGCGCCGTCGTTCACGCCCTGCCGCTGATCGAGCGGCTCGTGCTCGCGTTACCGCCCGTCGATCCGCCGTCCGGCGGCGCGAAGGTCATGCGGTTGCCGCTCCCGCGACGCGGGTAGGATCCCTGTCGTCCGCGCATCGCGCGCGAGACTCAATTCGTCGTCGCGGAGGACTCTTGCTGGAACACCTCTTCGAACAATTCGCAGAGCTCGGTGTTCTTCGTCTTCGCGTCGGCTTCGCCGAGAGCCATCATTTCGGCGGCGAAGTCGCCGTCGAAGAGCAAGTACGACAGGAAATCCGCTTCTCGGATGCCTTCGGCGTTCGCCAGACGGCGAAGGGCCTTTCCGGTGAGCCCCTTCGCGCTCTTCGCGAATCGCTTCGAGCGCACGAACTCGCCGCACAGTCGCCCGATGTCTTCGGATGCGCGCACGGCCACCGTTCGAAGCGAGCGCAGACCGTCTTGACCCACCGGCAACCCGAGTTGTCGATTAATCGAATCGACGAACCCCGCGCCGTATTCGCGGCTTCCGGCGGCGAGGATCTCGTTGATGCGCTTCAGGCGGTCCATGTCGCTGTCGAGGCGATCGAGCAAGAGCGCGTTCATGGTCTTGCCGAGGAAAAATGCCGGACCGAGGAACGCCTGCCCCCGCGCGCTGTGCACCGACAGCTCTTCGTCGAGCGCGGACGGGCCGACGTGATGCGGGTTGATGACGATGAGATGATCGGCACCGAGGCGGCGCGCCGGCGAGAGCGGGATGTTCTGACGTAACCCGCCGTCGCAATAGAGCTCGCCGTTGATGCGCACCGCGGGGAACACGAACGGAATCGCCGCCGACGCGAGCGCGTGATCGAGCCGGAGCTCGCAATGTCGCCGATCCATGGTGGGATGGCTTCCCCAGCGCGGCGTGAGATCGTCGTGGTGCTGGACGAAGACCACCGTGCGCCCCGAGCTGACGTGGGTCGTCGAAACGCTCGCGGCCAGCAGCTTCCCCGAACGGATGTGCCCGTCGATGCGCTCGAACGGAATGGCGTCCGCGAGGACCTTGACGAGCCCGGCGGGGTTCAGGATCCCTCCACGCGGCACCCTCCCGAACACCGGTTTCGGTCGCGCCCCGATGAGCTCACGGCCGAGCGCGACGAGCTCGATCGGATCGAGCCGTAAAATGTGCTCGATCTCGAGCGCGCGCCACCTTTCGGCGAGCCAGCGCACCCGCGTGCGCGGACCGTCGGCGACCGCGGCGAGAAAGCAGGCGTTGATCGCGCCGACCGAGGTGCCGCAGAGAATTTGAAGCGGCACTTCGCGCCCGAGCTGGCGCGACACTTCCTCGACGATGTACCGGAGCGCGCCGACCTCGTACGCGCCGCGGGCGCCGCCCCCGGCGAGCACGACCGCCACCCGTCCCACGCCGTTCGCCGCCGACACGGGGTTCAGCATATCGAAAAAGCATCGCGAGCGGCGTTGTCGCCGCTCGGCGACGGTTCACGGATCGGCGACGTAAGCGCTGCCGTCGTAGTGATATCGCTTCTTTTGCACCTCG
>DATBBD010000321.1:0-5125 GCA_036271175.1 Polyangiaceae bacterium
AATCGACGTCGGTCTCGGTCCCGTTTTTCACCCCGTCGGTACACTTCGGTGCTTGGCACGCGGTGGTCGTGCAGACGCCGCTCTGGCAATCGGCGGCTTTGGCGCACGAGTCGCCGTCGGCGCAGTGCTTGGCGCACGACCCGCCGCAGTCGACATCCGTCTCGGTGCCGTTCTGCACGTTGTCCTGACACGTCGGAGCGAGGCACGTCGTGCCGTTGCACGAGCCGGTCTGGCAATCACCTCCGGCCTTGCAGCCTTGCCCGACCGCGCAGTGGGTGGGGCAGGGGCCGCCGCAGTCGGTGTCCGTCTCGGCGCCGTTCTTCACGCCGTCGTTGCACTGTGACGACTGACACACGTGAGTCGTGCACACGCCGCTCTTGCAATCGGTTCCGGCATTGCAGCCCGCGCCGTCGGCGCACTTGGTCGGACACGGGCCGCCGCAATCCAAGCCCGTCTCGCTGCCGTTCTGGACTCCATCGCCGCATGCCGGAACCTGACACAGGGATTCCGTGCACACGCCGGACGCGCAGTCGCCGGCCTTCGCGCACCCTTCGCCGCTCGGGCATGGGTTGGGACACGAACCGCCGCAATCGACGTCGGTTTCGGTGCCGTTCGTCGCGCCGTCGCTGCAGGTCGGCGCCGCGCATTGGTTCGACGTGCATACGGCCGAGACGCAGTCGTTGCCGGTCTGGCACCCTTCGTTCGCGGCGCACTTCGTCTTGCACGACCCGCCGCAGTCGGTGTCCGTCTCGGTGCCGTTCTTGACGGTGTCGTTGCAGGCCGGTGTCTGGCAGACGGTCGACGTACACACGCCGCTCAAGCAATCGGCGGCGTGCCCGCAGTGCGACCCGGAACCGCAGGGTCCACACGAGCCGCCGCAATCGACGTCGGACTCGTGGCCGTTCATCGTCGTGTCCTTGCACGTCGGTGCCTGACACTGCCCGTTCGAGCACACGCTGCTCGCGCAATCGGCGTTCACCAGGCACGCGGCGGATGTCGGGCACGTCGGGCAGGTGCCGCCGCCACAATCGCTGCCCGTTTCTTTTCCGTTCTTTTTTCCGTCGAGACATGTCGGCGCTTGGCACGACGCCGAGGTGCAGACGTCGCTCGCGCAATCGGCGTTTACCTGGCACTTTTTGCCGGTACCGCAGCCGGCGCAGGAGCCGCCGCAATCGACGTCCGTCTCCGTCGCGTTCTGAACGCCGTCGCCGCAACCCGGGCTCTGACATGACCCGCTCGTCGAACAAAACGTGCTCGTACAGTCGGTGTTGGCCGCGCAAAGCTTCCCGATGGCGCAATCGGCGGGGCACGAACCACCGCAGTCGACGTCGGTCTCGGTGCCGTTCTTCGCGCCGTCCGTGCAGGTCGGCGCGGCGCACGTGCTTCCCTTGCAAACGTCGCTCGCGCAATCGGATCCTTGATTGCAACTGTCGTTGGTGGTGCACCCCGTGCAGATCCCGCCGCAGTCGACGTCGGTCTCGGAGCCGTTTTTCGTCCCGTCGCCGCACCCCGCCGCCTGGCAAATGCCCTCCTTGCAGACATTGCTCTGGCAGTCCGACGGAATCGAACAAGCCGCCGTCGGCGCGCAAGCTGGGCAGCTCAGCCCGCCGCAATCGACGTCCGTTTCACCGCCATTCATCACGCCGTCGGTGCAGCTGGGCGTGGCGCACGTCGTTCCGCGGCAAACGCCGCTCGCACAATCGGTCTTCACCAGGCAGGCGTCCCCGGACGGGCACGGTGCACACGAGCCGCCACAGTCCGTCGCGGTCTCGCGTCCGTTCTTGATGCCGTCGGCGCAGCTCCCGGACGTGCACTGTCCGGTGACGCAAAAGTTCGAGGCGCAGTCGCCGTTCTGCGAACAGGCTTTTCCATTGTCGCACGGAGAGCAATCGCCGCCGCCGCAATCGCGGTCCGTCTCGTTGCCGTTCTGGACGAAGTCGCTGCACGTCGGAATCGCGCACGTCTCGTTGGGGCCGCAAACGCGACTGCCGCAATCGCCGGCCCAGCCGCATTTCTGACCCGGTTCGCAGCCGGGGCAGGTGCCGCCGCCGCAGTCGATGTCCGTCTCGTCGCCGTTGACGTCCGAGTCCTTGCACGTCGGCGCGAGACACACCGAACCCGCACAGACCGCGCTTCCGCAATCCGACGCCGAACCGCATTTTTTGCCCAGCTTGCAGCGCGCGCAGCTCGAGCCGCCGCAATCGACGTCGGATTCGCCGTGATTCAAGATGCCGTCCGTGCACGACGTCGCGACGCACGTTCCGTCGAGGCAGATCCCCGATTGGCAATCGGTGGCGATCGAGCATCGCTTCGTGTCCGCGCAGACCGGACACGTCCCACCACCGCAATCGACGTCGGTCTCGTCGCCGTTCTGGGCGCCGTCGTTGCACTTCGGCGCCGCGCACGTGCCCTCCGCGCAAATCGCGCTCTCGCAGTCCCCGGGGCGCGCGCAATGCTTTCCGGTCACGCATTTCACGCACGTCCCGCCGCCGCAATCCGCGTCCGTTTCGACGCCGTTCTCCACGCCGTCGTCACAAGTCGGCGCGACGCATTTGCCCGCCGAGCACGCCACCGTCGCACAATCCGCCGCCACGCCGCACAACTGGCCCAAGGCGCACTTGCGGCAAGGTCCGCCGCAATCCACGTCGCTTTCCGCGGGGTCCTTGACGCCGTTCGTGCACCCGGCTGGTTGGCAAATGGAGTCGAGGCACGACTTCGCCGCGCAGTCCGACGTGAGCACGCATTTCTTGCCGTTGTCGCAGGGGGCGCATGAACCGCCGCAATCGGTGTCCGTTTCCGTTCCGTCTTGTTCGCCGTCCGTGCACGGCGTCGCGGCGCCGCCGGTGCCACCCGTGCTCGAAGCGTCGATCGGCGCGCCTCCCGCACCTCCGCTCGCCGTCCGATGCCCGCCCGACGAAACAGGCCCTCCTTGCGAGAGGTGATCCAAGGAAGACGTCGTGCACCCGACGAGTGCCATGCCCACGCCGACGAACGCGAGCAGCCGGGACAAGCTCCCCATGTGAAGCGTGTCTTACACCAAAGCCAAAGCCCGAGCACGGTTCCGACTGGGCGCCTGCGGCCGTGGTGCCAAGTCGCGGTTGCACTCGACGTCCGTGTCGCCCCGCGTCGCCAACCCCCCTGAAGGGCGTTCAGCGTTTTCGCCCATGATTACTTCAGCGTGAGTGAAACGCGCACGTCGCGAGCGATTGGCGGCGTCCCCGCGCATGTCTTCCCCGCCGTATTTTTGACGTCTCGCGCCGTGCAGAGTTCACTTTCGTACATGGCCGACCTGATCGAGCCCGCCGCGTCGGGACGCGCGAAATGCAAGGGCTGCAATCGGCCCATCGCCAAGCTCGATCTGCGATTCGGCGAGAAGTACGCGAACCCGTACGCCGAAGGCGAAGCCGTCGCGTGGTTTCACTTGTCGTGCGCGGCGCTCATGCGGCCGGAAAAGGTACTCGTCGCGCTCGACGCCTTCGCGGGCGACGTGCCCAACGTCGACACCCTCCGCCAGTTCGCGACGGTGGGGGTGGCCCATCGCCGTTTGCCGCGCCTGGTGGGCGCCGAACGCGCGAGCTCCGGACGCGCGCACTGTCGAAGCTGTCACCAAGTGATCGACAAGGGCGTGTTCCGCCTTCGCCTCCAGATGTTCGAAGAGGGCCGAGTCAATCCGCTCGGCACGATTCACGCCGCATGTAGCGAGGCGTATCTCGGCACGCGCGACATCGTCGAACGCCTCGCGCTCCTCACGCCCGAGCTCACCGCGGATGACCTGGCGGAGCTCCGGATAGCGCTCGCGTCCGCGCCCCCGGCGGGACCGGAGCTCGCAAAAACGCGCGGCGCCGGCGAAGCGGATTTCGACGCCGACTCCGCGGAAGAGAGCTCGTCCACGAAGGCGAGCTGATTCGCGTCGAGCGAACCGGGCGCCGAAGTCGGCTGTTCTTGGGTGGACGCTACGATTCTGAAGCGTCACTCATCTCGAACGCGTTCGCTTCGGGTTGCCGGCTCGCGAAATG
The DNA here is from genome assembly GCA_036271175.1 of Polyangiaceae bacterium. Classification (GTDB taxonomy): domain Bacteria; phylum Myxococcota_A; class Polyangia; order Polyangiales; family Polyangiaceae; genus DASZVB01. Next base: position 4,017 of record DATBBD010000321.1, read on the forward strand.
CGATTTACGCACGGTCATGCTTCGCACGGGGACGTCACGGCTTCTCGTCGTTCTTATTTTGGGGTTCACGCGGGGCGCCGTCGCCGTCCCGGCGAGCGTCGCGGCGCCGCCGAGCACGACCGACTCGAGCGACGAAGCTCCGTCGTTGTCGTGGCACCCCGATGCCGGTAAAGACGCGCCGTCGGCCGCGGCGCCTACCGACTCCGTGCAATACGACAAGCACCACGAACAAGAGGTGTTCGCGTACGTGCTCGATCCGACGACGGCGTCGAAAGGCGACGTGAACCTCGAATATCGACTCGGGCTCGCGTCGGGGGTCGCCGCCGATCGCCCGCTTCCCGCGCGGCTCGCCGTTCCCGGCGTGGAGCACGCCGCGACGTTGAATTACGGCGTGACCGATCGCATCGCGCCGCTCGTCACCGTGATGATGCTCGAGCCCACCGATCACAACGCGCGCCCCCAGGGGACCGCGAGCTTCGGCACGCGGTGGCAGCTCACCAACCTCGACTCCAGGTTTCGCCTGACGCTGGCCACGGTGTTCTTCCGTGAATTCGAGGGCGGCCTCGGCGCCTACGGCCGTTTCGCCGCGAGCTACGACGTCGGGCGCCTGCGCCTCGCCATGAACTTCCACAGCGAGCACGTCTTTCAGCCCGGCCGCGACGGACTCGACGTCATGGTGCTCGCCGGCGCGTCGTATCACGTGCTCGATCCGCTGCGATTCGGTGTCGAGTACGTCGGGCAAGATCTCGAAGAGACTTTCAACGCGGGCGCCGAGGGCGGCGCGCGTCACTTCGTCGGCCTGGACGTCGCGCTCGACGTCGTCGGGGACCAAGTCCAACTCGTCCTCGCCGGCGCGCGCGGCTTCGACCGCGAATCGCCGCCCTTGATGGGTACGCTCGCGGCGCTCATGACTTTCTAGGGGGGCCTTGCGGTACCTGTCGGGGGACCTTGTCCCCCGCGGCTCGCTTCGCGACCGCTCCCCCTGCCGCTTCGCGGGCTCGCTTCGCTCGCCGCGCTCCGGTTACCTTGAGCGAAGCGAATAGCGGGGGGACCGCCCCGAAGGGGCGAGGGGGGCGGCACGCCCCCCAAGAACAATCACACGACGTCAC
>DATBBD010000322.1:0-9170 GCA_036271175.1 Polyangiaceae bacterium
CCCTTTTGAACGGAAAGTGCCAAAAACATGCGGGAAACGTCTACCGAGCAGGGCGGCCGTCGGTCCGGTTGCGCAAGCTTGCGTCACCGCGCCGAGACTTAAAAAATCGACGCGGTATGTTTTCGCGATGGGCCTTCAACCGAACCCTCTCGCGGCGCGACCCAAGGGAATGAAGACGCACGTGGCCGCAAGAATTCTCTGCCTCGGGGTGCTCGGGTTGGTTGCAGGCTGCGCGAACAATGGGCCGATCATCCCGACCGCGACGGGCGGCAACTCGGGCAATGCCGGCAATTCGTTTGGCGCCTTCGGCAGCGGAAGCGGCGGAGACACGTCGTCGGGCGGTTCAGCTGCGGGGGGCGACGTCTCGAGTGGTGGCTTCGACAACACGGGCGGCTTTGCGACCGGCGGCGTCGAGTCGAGCGGCGGCTCCGTCGGATCGGGTGGAGACACCGGCGAGTCGGGCGGTACCGCGGGAACGGGCGGAAGCGCTCTCGACTCCGGAACGGAAACCGGAGGGTCGGGCGGACAGACGGCGAGCGGTGGCTCGGGCGGCGCGTGCGCGATCCCCGGGTTCTGCGGAACCGGCGGCACGACGTCGACGGGCGGGACCCCCTCGGCCGACGCCGGCTTGAAGTGCGAGAACGCCGGCTGCTTCGACGTCTTCGACTGCATCCTCTATCACCCCGATTTGCTCGGCTGCAAATTCACCCAGTGCGTCGGGCTGGTCTGCAAACCCTGATCGCGCGGTGACGCGCGCGTCGCGATCGACGGCTCGCGCTACTCGGTGCGGAGCGCGTCGATCGGGTCGAGCTCCGCCGCGCGGCGTGCCGGGAAAAACCCGAAGACGATCCCGGTGACCGCGCTCGTGACGAGCCCCGCGCCGAGCGCGACCGGAGACACGTGCATCGGCAAATCGAGCACCTTGCCGAGCACGGCGATCGCGACGACCGCGGTGAGCGCGCCGGCGACGCCGCCGAGCGCCGTGAGCGCGACGGCCTCGACGAGAAACTGCGCGAGCACGTCCGCCGCGCGCGCGCCGATGGCGAGCCGAATGCCGATCTCGCGCGTTCGTTCGGCGACCGAGACGAGCATGATGTTCATCACTCCGATGCCGCCCACCGCGAGACTCACGGCGGCAATGCAGAACAAGAGCAACTCGAGGACGCCCACGATGGCCGTCTGAGCCCGCTTGAACTCCGCCTGACTGTGGACCTCGAAGTCGTTCGGAACGTCCTCGAGGAGCCGGTGACGCTGCCGCAGAATTTCGGTGGCTTCGCGCTCGGCGGTGTCGACGGAATCGGAAGCCCGCGCCGAGACCAGAATGCTCTGCACCTGCCCGGGACGCGTGCGCACCAGCTTGGCTTGTAACGTCGACAGCGGCATCACGATGACGTCGTCCTGGTCGCCGCCGAAGGGGCTCTCGCCTTTTTTCGAGAGGAGCCCGACGACCTTGAACGGAAACCGCCCGATCCGCACGGTGCGTCCGATCGGATCTTCCGGGCCGAACAGTTCTTCGCGCACCGTCTCGCCGAGCAAGCAGACGCGCTCCCGGGTTTGCTCGGCGCTCGCGTTCCAGATCCCGCCGAGCACCGGCGACCAGGCGCGCACGGCGAAAAAATCGCGGGTCGTCCCGACGATCCCGGTCGCGGCGTTGGCGCGCTCGGACATGACTTGTTGCGCGCTCAGGAGGAGCGGCGCGACCTCCCGAATGGACGGCGCCTCGGTGCGGAGCGCCGTCGCGTCGTCCTCGGTGAGATCGGCGGGTTTGTCGGCGTCGCGGACGCCGCTCCGCGCCGACGCGCGCGGCTCGATGAGCAACGCGTTCGTGCCGAGGGCGTCGATCGCGCCGCCGACCACGGTGCTCGCGCCTTGGCCGAGCGCGACGACCACGGTGACCGCCGCGATCCCGACGAGGATGCCGAGGGACGTGAGGAGCGCACGCACCGGCCTCCGGCGGATGCTCGAAAACGCGAGGATGATCGCGGTCAAGACCAGGCTGGGGAGCTCACTCATGGCGGAGCGCCTCCATGGGCTCGACCTGCGCGGCCCGTCGAGCCGGCAAGAAGCCGAAGAGCAATCCGACCATCACGCTGGTCGAAACAGCGACGAGAATGGCGCCGGGCCCGAGCTCCATGTTCCAGCCGAAACCGTAGCGCGCGCCGAACACGAGCGTCGCGGCGACGGCGAGCCCGGCAACGCCGCCGACGGCGGTCAGCGCCAAGGCCTCGATGAGGAATTGCAGCTCGATGTCGCGCGGTTCGGCGCCGACCGCCATGCGGATGCCGATTTCGCGACGTCGTTCGGCGACCGTGACGAGCATGATGTTCATCACGCCGATGCCGCCGACGAAGAGCGACACCGCGGCGACGGAGAGCAAAAGAATCGACAGCACGCGGAGCACACGCTCTTGAATGGTGCGAAACTGCTCCTGACTCCGGACGACGAAGTCCGCGTCGGCGCCGTCCGCGATGTGGTGCCGCTGGCGAAGGATCGCGTCGACCTCGGAGATCGCCTGGTCGGACCTGTCGAAGCTCTTCGCCGAGGCCATGATGAGATGCACGCGGTGGCCGAGCTGCGGCGAGATCCGTGCGCGCCACGCGCCGATCGGCATGAGGAGCCGATCGTCTTGGTCCTCGCCGAAGGGCGACGAACCCTTCGGCATCAAGGTTCCGATGACGACGAACGGATGCTTGCCGATACGGAGCGAACGCCCGATCGGATCGGCGGCCCCGAAGAGCTTCGCCGCCGCCGACGGCCCGACGAGGACGACGCGCGCCTTCGACTGCTCTTCGGCCGGCGTCCAGAGCCGGCCCGCGGCGAGCTCGAAGTCGCGCACGGGAAAATAAGAAAGATCGACCCCCATCGCGGAAGTGCGCCCGTTCGCGAACGACGTGACGGCCTGAACCTGGGTGCCAGAATAGACGGCGACGGCGGAGACGCTGCCCGCCTCGCGGCGGATCGCCTCCGCGTCTTCGTCGGTGAGGCCGGCGGAGGCGCCGAGCGCGCTTCGAGCGCCGCTCCGCGCGACCGGTTGATCGAACACGTAGATGACGTTCGACCCCAGGCTTTCGATCTGGCCACCTACTTTGCCGCTCGCCCCTTGCCCGAGCGCGATGACCACGACGACTGCGGCGATCCCCACCAAGATACCCAGCACGGTGAGCGCCGAACGCAACGGCGCGCGAAACAGCGCGGCCAGCGCCAGCCGAATCGACGTGAAGAGGAGCGTCACGGAGAAGTCACTCCGCCGCGAACGTCCCGAAACCCGGCATTTTCTTCGTCGGAAGCGATGTGTCCGTCCCGCACGGTGACGATGCGGCGCGCGCACTCCGCGACGTCGCGCTCGTGGGTCACGATCACCAGGGTGATGCCGCTCTCGAACACCAGGCGCTGGAGGATCGCGAGAATTTCGTAGCTCGTCTTCGTATCGAGGTTGCCGGTCGGTTCGTCGGCGAGGAGCAGCGGCGGCTCGGTCACGATCGCGCGCGCGATCGCGACGCGTTGTTGCTGACCGCCGGATAGCTGGCTCGGCGTGTGTCCCGCGCGATCGGCGAGCCCCACCGACGCGAGCGCCTGCTCGGCGCGTCGCCGTCGCTCGCGCAATGCGACCCGGCGATACACCAAGGGAAGCTCGACGTTCTCGAGCGCGGTCGCCCGGGGCAAGAGATTGAACCCCTGGAAGACGAAACCGATGAGGCGATTTCTGACGAGCGCGCGCTCGTCTGACGAACGGCTCGTCACCTCGATGCCGGCGAGCCGATAAATGCCGGACGTCGGCCGATCGAGACAGCCGAGGATGTTCATCAAGGTGCTCTTGCCCGAACCGCTCGCGCCCACGACGGCGACGAGCTCACCGGGGCCGATGCGCAAGTCGACGCCACGAAGCGCGTGGACGATCTCGGGTCCGGTCGCGTAGTCCTTGCCGACCCCTTCGAGCGCGACGATCGGCGGCTCGGTTTCGACCTCGGCCATCGCGCTCGCCACGGACACCGACCTAAAAGAGCCCGAGAAATTTATCGGGCCGTTTCGCGTCGCGCTGCTCGGTGATCACGTCGTCGCCGATCGCGACGCCTCTCGTGACGGCGGTGAAGCGCCCGTCGGTGATGCCCACGCCGATCGCTTTTTCGAGCGGTTCGTCGGGCGACCCCGGCGTGGGCACGTAGAGGCGCGCCTCGCCCGCCTTGAGCTCGGTGCCGAACACGGCCGGCGTCGCGGATGCGCTGCCGGGCGGCCCTTGATCGGGCTTCACGGGACGGAAACGCAACGCCGAATTCGGAACGGACGCGGCAGCGGTCACGCGCTTCGTTTCGATCGTCACCGTCGCGGTCATGCCGGGCCGAAGCTTCAGCTCGGGGTTCGACACGTCGATGACGGCCGAATAGGTGACCACGCCCTGCACCTCGTTCGGGCTGTAACGGATCTGCGTCACTTTGCCGCTGAACGTCTCGCCCGGAAATGCGTCGACGACGACGCGCGCGATCATGCCTTCCTTCACCTTGCCGACGTCCGCCTCGTCGATGTCGGCGAGCACCTGCATTTGCCGCAGATCGGGCGCGATGACGAAGAGCACCGGCGCGGCGAAGCTCGCCGCGACGGTCTGACCCGGATCGATCGACCGCGTGATGACGATCCCGTCGATGGGGGCGAGAATGCGCGTGTACTGCAGCGTCGTGGCCGCGCTCGACAGCTGCGCGGCGAGCTCGGCGAGCTGAGCCTCGGCGGCGGCGACGTCGGCCTTCGCCACATCGCGATTTCCAGCCGCTTGGTCGACCTCCGCCTGTGTAGTGAGGCTGTCTTTGACGAGCCGGTTGAGGCGAGCGAGCAATACCTCATCGACGGCGAGGGTTGCCTCCGCACGCTTGACCTGCGCCTTGGCGGCGTCGATCTGTGCGCGCGTTTGAGTCACTTGAGCGCCGAACACCCGCGGGTCGATCTCGGCCAACAAGTCGCCCTTTTTCACGGTGCTGTTGAAGTCCGCAGCGACCTGGACGACGCGTCCCGATACTTGCGCGCCGACCTGCACTTCTTTCAACGGCTTTACCTTGCCGGTCGACTGCACCTCTTCCACGATGTCGCGCGCCGCGACTTTTTGCGTGATGAAGCGCGGGAGCGGCGGCGGCTTTCGGTGCTCGTAATAGGCGCGACCCCCGAGCACGGCCGCGATCATCACCAGAAGTGCGACCCCGCGGGTCAACCAGCGCTTTCGGCCGCGGCCGGCGAGCTCGCGTTCGAGCGCGCGCGCCGCGTCGGCGGGCGCGGTTCTTCTCGCCGCCGACGCCGCATTGTCCAGACTGGCGCTCATGAGGGCACCTTGGTCCTAGCGCACGAGGCCCGGTTTGACCACGTGGCGACCCGCTTCCTCGTCCCGTTGGGGGTGGCCCGGCGGGGCGCGGCGTTGGTATGGTTCGCCGCGCTCGCCGGAAGGCGCGCCTGAACAGGATTCGCTCCCATGTCGAGAAAAGCCAAAGCCGTCATTCACCGCGAGGTAGGCAAGCCGCTCGCGATCGAGGAAGTCGAAGTCCTGCCGCCGGGACCGGACGAAGTGACCATCAAGGTCGCCGCGTGCGGCGTCTGTCACAGCGACTTGTCGGCGACGAACGGCACGATTCCGATTCCGGGCAACACCGTGCTCGGTCACGAAGGCGCGGGCACCGTCGTCGAAGTCGGCGAGCGCGTCACGGAGCTCAAGGTCGGCGACCCCGTCGCGATCTCGTGGATCCCCATGTGCGGCGTGTGCCGCTTCTGTTTGATGGGTCGACCCGTGCTCTGCGATCGCCCGTTGAAGCACGGTCCACGCTTGCCCGACGGCTCGTCGCGTCTCCGCGACTCGAGCGGCAAGGAACTGAACCACTTCATGAGCACGGCCGTGATGGCGGAGTACGCCACCTTGCACCGTCTGAGCGTCATCAAGATCGACGCCGGGGTCCCGATGGAAGGCGCCGCGCTCCTCGGTTGCGCGGTGACGACCGGAGTCGGCGCGGCGCTCAACACGGCGAAGGTCGAACCGGGTTCGATCGTCGCGGTCATCGGCACCGGCGGCGTCGGGCTGAACGTGATCCAGGGGGCAGCGCTCGCGGGCGCGCGCACCATCGTCGCGATCGACACCGCCGACGAGAAGCTCGAGTTCGCGCGCGTCTTCGGCGCGACGCACGTCTTCAACCCCAAGAAGGACGGCGACCCGGTCGACAAGGTGCGAAAGCTCGTCGGCGCGCCGGACTACGTGTTCGAGTGCATCGGGCTCGCCGAGACGATTCAGCAGTCGTACGCGATGCTCCGCAAGGGCGGCATGGCCGTCGTGGTCGGCATCGCGCCGGTCGGCCAAAAAGTGGAGCTTCCCGCTCTTCACTTGTCGGTGACCGAGAAGGTGCTGACCGGTTCCATGTACGGCTCCACGCGACCTCGCGTCGATTTTCCGAAGTTCATCGAGCTCTACAAGGCGAAGCGCCTCAAGCTCGACGAGCTCGTGACCGAGCGATACCGCATCGAAGACGCGGAGCGCGCCTTCTCGGATATGAAGAAGAACGCCCGCGGCGTGATCGTATTCGATTGAACTCCCCGACCCTCCTCGACATTCCCAAGAGCGCCTTTTCTCCGGGCGACGACCTGCCGTCCATCCTCGCGCGCCACGCCGAGGCGTGGCCGGACCGAGTCGCCGTCATCGAGGGAACCCGCGAGCTCTCGTTCCGCGAATTCGATGTCGCCATCGCGGCCGTCGCGGCGTCGCTCGTGGGCCGCGGAGTGACCCGCGGGAGCCGCGTCGCGGCGCTCGCCGAAAACTCGCTCGAATACGCCGTCCTCTTCTTCGCGACGCTTCGCGCGGGCGCGTCGATCGTTCCCTTGCCGACGATGGCGTCGCGCGAGTCGTTGAAGCTGATGCTCGACGATTGCGCTGCGACGACGTTCGCGACGTCGAGCCTGCATCGCGCGACCGCCGCCGCGCTCCTCGACGCGCGCCACGCCGTCCGCGTCGGACTCGACTTCGGCGGCGACGGGTTCACTCGCTGGGACGATTTTATTTTAGGGGCACCCGGTTCGGCGCTGCCCGTCCAAGTGGCGGGCGAGGACGAATTCGACGTCATCTACAGCTCGGGAACGACCGGGATCCCGAAGGGCATCGTGCACTCGCACGGCGCGCGCAAAGCGAGCTACCTCGGGTCGCGCGCGCGGTACTTTTCCGCGGATTCGGTGAACGTCGTGGCGACGCCGTTCTATTCGAACACGACGTGCATCACCTGGTTTCTCACGACGGCCGCCGCCGGCACGAACGTCATCTTGCGCAAATTCTCCGCCGACGCGTTCCTCGACGCAGCCGAGCGTCACCGCGCGACGCACGCGATGCTCGTCCCGGTGCAATACGATCGCCTGTTCGCGTCGCCGAACTTCGCGACCGCGCGGCTCGCGACGATGCGCCTCCTCTTTTCGACCAGCGCGCCGCTGCGCGCCGAAGTGAAACGCCGCGTCGTCGACGAGCTCCCTGCCCTGCTCGTCGAAATCTACGGCCTCACCGAAGGCGGACCGACGACGGCGCTCGAAACGAAGCATCACCCGGACAAGCTCGCGAGCGTCGGAAAGCCGGCGCTCGGCGCGGACATCCGGATCATCGACGAAGCCGGCCACGACGTGCCCGTCGGGCAAGCCGGCGAGGTGGTCGGACGCGCGACCACCATGATGAACGAATACCTGAATCGTCCCGACGCGACCGCCGAGATCCTCTGGCGCGACGCCCAGGGAACGCTTTATTACAAATCCGGGGATCTGGGCCGCTTCGACGAAGACGGCTTTCTGTATCTCCTCGATCGGAAAAAAGACGTCATCATCAGCGGCGGCTTCAACGTGTACGCGACGGACATCGAAGCGGTGCTCGCGCGGCATCCGGCCGTGCGTGAAGTCGCGGTGATCGGCGTCGCGAGCGAACGCTGGGGAGAGACGCCGCTCGCCATCGTCGCGCTCCGCGACGGCGCCGTCGCGACGCCCGAAGCGCTCTTCACTTTCGTGAACGGCATCGTCGGCAAAGCCGAACGCGTGAGTCGTGTCGAAATCGTCGACGAATTGCCGAAAAGCGCGATCGGCAAAATACTCAAACGAGAACTGAAACAACGCTTCTCGGCGTGATCGGTGCGGCGCTACGCCGTTCGCCGGCCGAATCGCTCCCCGAAGCTGCATCAGAAACCGTAGCGGGGGGCGCAGTAGGTTTATGAGGCAGCTTCGCTACCCGCAGCTGCCGTCGGCTTGGCAGCGCTGGCCGCCGGCGCACGTCGTCGCGCCGCAATGGCACGTGCCGCCGGCGCACGTGCCGGCGCTTCCGGCGTCGCAGTCGCCGTCTCCGTTGCACACGCACGCCGAACCGGTGCACGCGAACCCGTTCGGGCACGCGCGGCCGCAAGCCCCGCAGTTCGACGCGTCCGTCGTCAGATCGAAGCAGCCCGCGGGCGTCTCGCAACACGTCTGCCCCGTCGAGCAACCGGGCACGCTGTTGCAAGCGCAGGCGCCGTTCCGGCAGAACTCACCGCGCTGACACGTCGTCGAGCCGCACACGCAGTGACCACTCGCGGTGTCACAAGTCGGGCCGGGGCTCTGACCGCACTGTCGATCGGTTTCGCAACCGCACACGCCGTCGGTCAAGCAGCGGAGCCCTTGGACGCTGCAGTCGTTCTGACAGCTGCCGCAAGAGTGCGTCCCCGTCGCGTCGGTCTCGCAACCATCGTCGGCGCCCGATGCGCCGGCGTTGCAATTCGCATGGCCTGGCCGGCAGAACGGCGCGCATTGGCCGCTGCCACATGCGCGGCTCTCGACGCCGGTCGTCCCACACGCGTCGTCGCAGCTCCCGCAATGCTCGACGTCGTTCGACGACACGCACGCGGCGCCACAGAGGAGTGCGCCCGCGCCGCACCCGGCCGCGTCGGGCGCGCGCGCGCCGCTGTCCGCGCTCGCTTCCCCGAATGCTGCGCCGTCGGTGCCGCCGCTGCTCCGAGAACCGCCGCTCGCGGTCGCTGCGTCTGCTTGGCCACCGCTCGCCGCTCCGCCCGAGCCGCTTCCGCCAGATCCGCCGCCGGTGCCCGAAGCGTCGAGGACGGCTCCGCCGGACGACGCCGCGTCGCCCGGCTTTCCCGCGTCTGTTCCGCCCGCGCCGCTTCCACCGGCGGTGCCGCCGGGGGCCGATGCCGGGCCGA